>CAZMNS010000008.1:3566-12451 GCA_964567705.1 uncultured Gammaproteobacteria bacterium
AAGCAAAACTGGAGGCATTTAATAATGCTGCTGGCTTTGAGTATGCATCTTTAGGTATGACAAGTCGCGATACTTCTGATAACGTTGAGCAACTGCAAATTAAAGAAGGGATGATGATAATTAGAGATCATGCGGTGGCTACCTTAGCTAGGATGGCTCGCTTAGCACTGCAGTACGATAGTTTAGTTTATCCAGAAAGAACTCATTTAGCTGCTGCTCAACCTTCTGTAGTTGGCAAGATTTTTTCTAACTTTGGCGAAGAGCTTTTAATAGGATTTAATCGTTTGGAAGGATTAATTGACAACTACCCCTTACGAGGAATTAAAGGAGCTATTGGAACTCAAACTGATCAACTGCAGCTTTTTGATGGTGACAGCGAAAAGGTTGAGATTCTGGAACAAAAAGTTGCAGAGCATCTTGGATTCACTAAAAGATTAAACAGTGTTGGACAAATATACCCTAGGTCTTTGGATTTTGAAGTTGTAGCCACACTTTTTCAATTAATTTGCGGTCCTGCAAATTTTGCAAGAACTGCCCGAGTTATGGCTGGATTTGAAGAATTTACTGAAGGGTTTAAAGAAGGACAAGTTGGTTCAGTTGCTATGCCTCATAAAATGAATAGCAGGTCATCTGAAAGAATTAACTCATTAAGGGTTAGTTTAATGGGTTATTTAGTGATGGCTGCTGGAATTTCTGGTGAGCAGATCTATGCGGGAGATGTTGCTGACTCAGCTACCAGAAGAATAGCTTTGTCAGATGCTTTCTTTGTAACTGATGGGATGTTTGAGACAACTCTAACTATTCTTGATGAGTGTGGATTTTATCCTGCAGTAATCCAAAAAGAGATCGACAGATACTTACCCTTCTTAACTTCCACAAGACTCTTGATGGAGGCTATCAAACAAGGGATCGGCAGGGAAACTGCTCATAGCGCAATAAGAGATCATGCTGTTGCTGTGGCGCTTGAGATGCGACTTACAGGTAGACAAGACAACGATTTATTAGACAGGCTATCTCAAGATCCTCGCCTGGGGATTCCCAAAGAAAGATTAGTTGCAGCTATCTCTAATCCTATTGAATTTGTTGGCAATGCACTAAGACAAATTGCAACATTTGCCTCACAAGTTGAGGAAGTAGTTAAAAGATACCCTGAAGCTGCAAGATATAATCCTGAGGAGATACTTTAGTTTAAAGAGTGTTTAAGTTTCGATCTACATCCTTAAAATCTGCATCTATATCTCCTGGATCTACCTTATTTAACTCATCTACCAGCGGATCTACAGAAGGAGCTGGTGTAGGTTGAGTTTTAGCAGTTGGTGTTGTTGGCTCTGGTTCAGCTTGCTTATTTAAAAAGTAATAAATTGCACCAGCCATTGCTAAAAGCACAACAATCCCAATAATTATAATAACTATTCTCATGATATTATTTCCTCCAGAACTAGAAGCTACTACTGTGGGCTGAGGAATAGGTGCTATTGGTGGTGGAGTAGCTAAGTTAGGTGTAACTGGGCTTAGAGTAGTTGGTTGCTGTGGAGGAGCCATATTTGGATTTGCTGGTTGATCACTGCTCATTTGTTCCTCCAGAGTTTCTGGCTACAACCCTAATAGCATTAGCAACACCCTGTTTGGCATTAATAATTAACCTTCTAACTTCTGTTAAATCTGTGTGCAGGCTGTCTCTTACTTTTTTAACATCACTTCTCACTCCGCTCTCAGAGGCAACAGTTACAGTATAGTCCATTCCTGCTTGTTCTAAAACAGCTTCTTTTGCACTGTCAATTGCTGTTTGTGCCTCATCTATAGCTACTTGTGAAGAGGCAGATGCTTCAGGAGTTAAATTAGTTTGGGCTCTTTTTTCAACCCGATCTAAGATAGACTGCAAATTTTCAAGCTGTTTGTTCATATGGTTAGTTCTATTTTCATTTATCTTAGCTAAAAGCTCATTTAATCTCTCAACAGTTTTAGCTCTAGTTTTGTCTTTAAAGGTATTAAGTTTATTTTGCAGTCTGGATAGTTTATTTTGGACTTGGGTTTTAATTTTATCCCTTCTCTCTTGAAGTAAATCTTTTTTCTCTTCTTTTCTTTCTAAAACATTTTCCTTTCTAGTGCTGGAAGGGGTCGATTCTACAGCATAAATAGGATAAAGGGGTTGGGAAAAATAAACAGCAATCACTAAGGCAGATAGGGCAACTTTTATCACAGGTTTCACCTTATCAAACTTCTAAAGGATTTGTCAAATCAGCTGCGCCCCCAAGAGGATTCGAACCTCTGGCCTCGACGTTAGAACCGTCTTGCTCTATCCACTGAGCTATGGGGGCAAAATATCTTGCCTTGCATATTTTAACAAACTGATGTCTTTGGGGCAAAAAAATCACAGACCAGGTTTGAAACAGGTAGACACATAGGGATTATTCTAAAATAAGATGTTTAATCTCATCTAATTTTTGTTGATAATCTAAATTATCTTTTACAAATTTTTTATATGCACCTCTTGATTTGAAGTAGCTCAGAATTTGTTCTGTAGATATAAAAGATTGATGCTGCTTAGATAAGTAATCTTTAAGTGATGACCAGGGATATTTCTCCAGCTGTTGGGGATTTATGATAAAACTTGTAGTTGGATTTAGATGAATATATCTTGATACATGAATTAATTGCTCATCTGATTCAATCCTAACTGCTTTAAACATAGCTTGGAATAAGGACCCTGCCCTTTTATATTTAGTATTAAAGTATTTTGAGTAACTGTTCTGGAAATTTCTCATAAAATTTGATATTCCACCAAACTTAAGTTGCTTTATCAGAAAATGAACATGATTTGGCATAATACAATAACTCATAATCTCCAAAGTCTTATTTTCATCTTGCATATAAGAGTTAATAAAGTCTTTCTTGAGATCATCTGGCAATCTTTTAAAGTAGGAAAATCTAATTGGCAATTTTTTAAACCTATAAAACTCAACCACCTTAGTTGTTCGCACATAATCACTATTGGTTTTAAATATTGGCAGCTTAGCTATGCTTCTGTTAAAAACGTGATAAATTTCACCAGCAACAATGGGGATTTTCCTATAAGGCATCTACCCCACTATAGAGGTACCTTTCCTTGTGTGTCAAGCTACCACACACCTGGAGTGTGATCAGTGTAATCTTATACTTTAAAAGCCTAGTTTGAGTTTAATATTATTTAAAGAATAAAGTAAGTTGTCTGAGTAAGAGCCTGGTTTGGAAAATAAAGTATAAGAGAGCCTACCCTCTATTTCTTGATTATTAACAACAAGCCCAGTAAAGCCACTGTACCCATCATAAGGAACAACTATCTCTAACTCCTCTTTAGTGCTCGGAGATTTTAAAGTTAAGGTATAAATTTTGCCAGCAGAGTCAGCAATTGCAGGAAAAGTTAAATTTAAATCAAAATCATCCCCAATTGATCCCCCGTTAATAACTAGCTCTCTGACAGTATTTTCTTGTTCATCTAGCAGTTTAAACTCAACATTTTCCTTATTTCTTAAACCAATATTTTTAAGTCTTAAACTAATAATGTTTAAATTATTTGTATTTACCTTAATTTTTTGGGCAATCTCTGTTTGAGAAGTTAGAGGGATTAATAAATTCTCACTGCTGTAAACTGTATCTATGTAGCGCCCTTTCAAAGTTAAAGGGATATGGACCAGTAAAAATACTAAAAGTATTGCTAACACCCAACCTAAAGTTATTTTAGACAAAGAAAAGCTTCTGAGATTTAGAAAATTATTAACCTTAAGATAGCCTAAAGCTTGCAAACTAATTATTACAGTTAAACTTAAAAACAATGCAGAGGCTACTCCCTGCAGTTGTGTACCTAACCCAGCCTGGTCTAGGAAAAATCTAGTGGGTTCTATAGAATCAAAAGCATCATTAACAGCTTTTAGGCTTCCGAGAGACATAAACTTATCATTTATCAGTAAACTGCCTACAAAATAAGTTAACATTAAAATTAATACCTCTTTTGCACCAATTTCTCCCTTAACTAACATTAAAATTAAAAAAGGCATTATCCAGATCATCCATTGAGGATGAAAATGGGATAGCGCAAAAAGTGAACCAAAAATTAAAAAAATTACAGAAGGGATAGTGAGCTGTTTTAAATATCCCAAAGCCCTGGCTATAAAAAGCCCACTTAAAAGAACTAAGTAAATTGACAAAACCTTTTGACTGCCTAATTCTAAAACAGCTTGAAATGCACCAGAGGCCATACTAGATAAAAAGACTGATTTTAAAGAAGGGACTGAAAGAAAAATTGGTGAAATCAACACTAAAAATGAGATTAAAAAGATAAAAAGGCCTAACAGTTTTTGCTTTAAACTTCTGGGATCAAGCAGTAACCAGAAGGGTAAGATAAACAAAGGGAAGAGTTTAAAAGAAGCGCCTAAGGCTAAAGTAAAATAAGGTAAAGAATATTTTTTTATGGAGAAGAGATAAAAGGATGCCAAGACAAAAAATGTCGGGATAACATCAAACTCGCTAAACTGATAAGTTGCATAAATAGAAAAAGGATTAAAAAGCCAAAGAGCGCCAGCTACTCTTTTTTTGCCTGCTGGAGCAAGCTTAATAAGTAAAACGGCAATTAACAGATCAAATAAAATTATGGGTAGCTTCATTACTAACATGTCCTGAAAAATTCCCTGATGATACAAGATGTGTCCAGTGGTAAAGTCTTTGATCCAGGAATCAAAGTCTGAACTTAAAAGGGGTTTTGTGAGTTTATTATAAATATTAAAAAACAAATAAGTAGGTGGAGGGTAAGTTAAAGGGTCTTTTTTAGAATATCCTTCCTCATAAGCTAGTGAGATCCCTTTATCTAAAGAAATTGCATTTCTATAGTAATGCTTAACATCAGTGTGATAGAAAAAGGTGGCAAAAATTAATCTTAAAGCTAAAGCTAGTGCAAAAGTGATAATCCAGAATTGATAGGTTTTTAAAAACTGCATTTATCTTAAACTTTACAATTTAAATCTCCTATCTGCAAGGAAAGGGTTGGGCTGGCGGCGAATTGGAGTAGAATTAAGTAAAATTCCCCGCTGCAGTGTAAAATTTCCATAGCGGTTGTTAATATAATCCAGGGTTTTATTAATAATCTCAACTCTTTTGTCCTCCTTAAATAACTTTAAGTTTTGAGGAATAGTAGGTTTTAAGTTAGAAACTGAGACCCCAATCATCCTAACCTGTCCTGATCCGGTAGGGCCGGACGAAGGATCCCAAAGCCTTAAAAATAGCCCCCAAGCAGCTTTAAAGATCTCCAGCCCATCATTAGTATAAATAACTGTTGTTTGCATACCATCACCAACAAATACCTTCCCACTCTCCATGTGGGAAGGTAAATTAAAAGCATATCTGAACCAGAGATTAACAGTTTTACCTACTAATTTTTTAGCTCTTAGTCTTTGAGCAATTAACTCTGTTAATTTAAGCAAAATTTGTTTTATCTCCTTAATATCTGCTGTGTCATAAGAGAGAGTATGCCTGTGACCGACACTTTTGACCTCTTCTTTTGCATAAAAAGGCACAATAGGTGAGTTATCTATACCTCTAGCCATGTTAAAAAGAGTTTGTCCATAACTTTTAAAAGAAGCAACCAGTGCTTCTAAAGGTGCTTGCCTTAAATGCTTAAAATTAAAAATCCCCATATTGTTAAGTCTCCTTTTAATTCTTGGGCCAATTCCACAAATCTCATCCAACTCAACTTGGTCTAAAATCCTGCTTGCTGCTTTCTCATCTGCAATTACTACTAATCCATCTGGTTTGTACAAACTGCCTGCTAACTTTGCCATTAACTTGTTATAGGAGATACCAATAGAACAGGTAATATAATCTCCTATTTCTTTTTTAATCCTATCTTTAATATCTTGGGCAGTCTTCAGAAAACTCAGAATACTCTGAGTATCAGATAAATCAGAACTTCCGGAATTCTGAAAGTCTGGTTTGTTGAGTCTTTCTGAGTCATTCTGGACTATCTCTATAAAAACCTCATCTATAGAAAAAATTTCTAAATATGGAGTGTAATCTTTGAGAATATTTAAAAACTTTTGAGTAGTGGACAAATATTTATCAGAGTCCCCTTTGACCAAGATAATTTGTGGGCAAAGCTTAAGGGCTTCAGGAATTGTCATCCCGGTTTTAACCCCAAACTTTTTGGCCTCGCTAGATGCTGCACCCAAAACTGTCCGAGTCATCCTATCCCCACCTGTTACCCCAACAGGTTTACCCCGCAGTTTGGGATTAGCTTGCTGTTCAACTGTGGCAAAGTAGGAGTTAAAATCAATATGGAGGATAACTTTCATATGTATAACTCCTGCGATCGATTGCATCGATCTAAAGAATTAAAGTCAATGTGCATTATTATCCTCATGTTAACTCTACCGCTTCGCTCAGTCCGATTCTTCTACTGCTTCTAAGAACCATTTGAGTTTATTTAAGTTAAATTTTAATCTGTAGAAGCTATCTCCTGAAGAAACAGAAAAGTAATAGATAGTTGAACCTTCTTCTTTAGCAGTGTGGACTAAATTTATCTTCTCTATCTTTATCTGGCGAGTTTTCCAGAAAAATAGAAAAGGTTTTATAGTAGAACCTTTAAACAGCACCCAAACATTAACAGATTCATTAATATGTAGCATGTATTAGGTATTACGTACTCCTTGATACATTATTTATATACCCAAATATTACCCGAAGTCAATACAAGATCTGTTTAAGATAGTTATCTGTTTTGTTAAAATAGGATCAGCATGCGCTCTCTTTTAGCTGTTTTGTTTTTTATGCTGTTTCTATTACCTAAACAAACACAAGCTATTTATGATCCTACCTCTGTGCCTAATAATAGATTTGGAATCCATATTATCTCTGCTAGTGTGGATGAGGCTTCCCCTGCTGCCTCTTTAGTTAACTCCTCTGGTGGTGACTGGGGCTATATAACAGTCTTGATTGAGAGTAAAGAAAGAAAGGTTGATAAGTGGCAAACCTTTTTTAATGACTTAAGAAGAAGGCATTTAATCCCTATTGTTAGGCTAGCTACTCAGCCTGAAGGAGATAAATGGCTGCGACCCTACGATGGTGAAGAGGAAGCTTGGGCTAACTTTTTATCAGAGCTAAACTGGCCAACTAAAAATAGGTATGTAATTATCTATAATGAGCCTAATCACGCTACTGAGTGGGGAGGCAGCGTTGACCCGGCAGATTATGCAAAAGCCTTAGATAAAACTATCACTGCTTTAAAGAAAAAAAGTGATGATTTCTTTGTCCTAAACGCTGGATTTGATGCTTCCTCACCACATCAGCCTCCTAAGTATTTTGATGAACAAGCCTTTATGGTAGAGATGGAAAAGGCAATTCCAGGAATTTTTAATAAACTGGATGGTTTTACCTCTCACTCTTACCCTAATCCTGGATTTGTTGGACTGCCAACTGACTTTGGTAGAGGTTCAATTGGGACTTGGCAGTGGGAGAAGGAGCAGCTTACTTTCTTAGGGGTTAACAAACAGTTACCTGTTTTTATTTCTGAAACTGGCTGGAAACACTCAGATGGAGTTGATTATAACCCTTTTCTTCCTCCTCCTGGAGTGGTGAGCAAGTATTATGAACAAGCTTTTACTAATATTTGGAATAATGGGCAAATTATAGCGGTTACCCCATTTTTGCTTAATTACCAAGAAAAGCCTTTTGACCACTTCTCATTTAAAAAAATAAAAGAAAATAGTTTTCATCCACAATTTTCAACAGTCTCTAATTTACCTAAAGTAGCTGCCAGGCCTACCCAGGAAGATAAAGCATCTCTAATCAAAGGAGAAGTATTCCATTCACTAGTTGCTGATCAAAGTTATGTTATCCCGCTGACTTTTAAAAATACTGGTCAATCTATCTGGAATGAGTATGAGCAGGTACAGCTGTTAGCAGTGTCTGGAGGTAAAGTTTTAGGAATTGAACCTGCAAATATTCCTATAGGAGTTAAGGTAGAGCCAGGAAAAGAACATACTTTTTATTTAAAACTAAGGGCTCCTAAGCAGGGAGAGTTTAAGTTAAATTTAAACTTAGCTAGAGGCGGGTTAATTTTTAGTAACAGTGATTTTGAATCTACAACTAAGGTGGAGTCGCCAGTTATTTTAAAGGTTAAAGCCTCACTAAAATGGAAAGAGAACTTTAATGGGGATTATATGTTATCTATTGTGGGGGTGCTAGATGATGTTATTCAAAAAATAAATCTAAATCAGGCTGGAGAATCAATCCAGCTTGAGGTTTCCAACTTACTGCCAGATTATGAGTTTGTTTTTACGCTGGAGAGACCTTTTTACAAACCTAAAACTATTAGGCAGACCCTAAGATCCGGAGTAAATATTTTAGATTTTGGTGAGTTGGAACCTAATTTAGTTTCAGCATTGCTTGTTCCTAAGGAGCTCTGGAAGCTTCTTCCGTTCTCAGATTAGTCCAGACTCCAGCACGGCGATAATGATTTGCTGGAAACTCTAAAGACAAAGGCTTTATTTGAACATCTAAAAAGAAGGGGCCAGAAACCTGGTATGCATGAAACGTAAGGAGAGTGATTAAAGTATTAAAATCTCCAACTTTCATAACCCTTCTAGGATCTAAATCAAAGCTAATCCGTGGAATTCTCTCGGCATATACTACTACCTCTCCATTTTTGAATATAGGTAAAGTAAGTGGGGAAGGGGGTACAATAATCATATCCACGCCATAACCCTCTAAAATAAGAGTACCTGTAGTCTCAAATATTCCTTTTATAGCCCCATTTTGTACTTGATCTCTCCATCCTGTTCCATTGTAGTGCCAGATATTTTTAGTAAGATATCCTGCTACTGCTTCAGTTGTATCAACAACTGCCCTTAAATCCCAGG
>CAZMNS010000009.1:0-1970 GCA_964567705.1 uncultured Gammaproteobacteria bacterium
TCATAGCTTTTTTAATCACTGTCACCTCTATTCCGTTTACAATCATGCTAGCTAAAAGATACAAATTACTCGATGATCCTAAAAAAAGACCTCATCCAGCACATGTTCAAAATAGAGTTATCCCTAGAGCTGGAGGTATCTCCATATTTTTAGGGATAGTGATTACTTCGCTACTTTTTTTACCACTTGAAAAACATTTGCTAGGCTCCATTGCCGGTATCTCTATCCTTTTAATCATGGGGTTAGTTGATGATAAGCTAGTAAATTTTAATCCTTATCAAAGGCTTTGTTTATTATTTTTAGCTGCCTTAATGGCTGTTAGTTCAGGAATAGGAATTAGCTTTGTCGGTAATCCTTTAACCAACCTTCATTTTTTACCATCAAGCTTAACCCAACCAATTATTAAACTAGATTCTTTGGTGATGCCAGTTCAATTTTTTGGCACCCACTACATTGTTTTAATTGCTGACCTATTAGCATTTTTATGGATAATCTCATTAACTCAGATAATTAATTGGTCAAAAGGAGTTGATGGTCAGATGCCTGGGATTACTTTTGTTACATCCTTAACTTTAGGATTTTTATCTTTAAAACTGTTTCTAGACGGCGACCCTAATCAACTTAATATTGCCAAACTTAGCTTTATTGTTGCTGGCACATCACTAGGATTTTTAATTTTTAATTGGCATCCATCAAAAATTCTACCAGGATTTTCTGGATCAACTATTTTAGCTTTTATGCTAGCAATTCTTTCTATACTTTCTGGTGCTAAATTAGGAACAGCTGCCCTAGTTTTAGCAGTACCAATTATTGATTTTAGCTATGCAATTATAAGAAGGGTAAGGGCTAAAAAGTCTCCTGTGTGGGGGGACCGAGGTCATTTACATCATAAATTATTAGACCTTGGCTGGTCTCATCAGAAAATCAGCTTGTTTTACCTTAGTATATCTGCTATCTTAGGATCGGTTGCATTATTTTCTGATAGTCAAAGTAAGTTATTTACTATTCTGATAGTTGCAGCCATCTTTTTTATAACTATTTTATGGTTAAACTCATTTGGGCAATTATCAAAGCAGTCAGACCAAGACAGTGGATAAAAAACTTTGCCATCTTTGCAGGGCTGCTCTTTTCCGGACAACTAGATAATCCTTTATCTGTATATTTAGCAATAGAAGCATTTGTAATTTTTTGCGGAGCAACTTCGGCAACTTATCTTTTAAACGACATTTTTGATATTGAAAGAGACAGACTACATCCTTTTAAAGGTAAGCGCCCTATTGCCTCAGGTTTACTACCTATCAAACTAGCAATATTTTTAAGCTTAGGGTTAATTGTAATTATACTGCCAATCTCTTACCTTTTGTCACCATCATTTTTTTCAGCAGTCCTAGCATATTTGATCTTACAGTTATTCTATTCTGCATTCTTAAAAACAGTAATTTTACTAGATGTGATGATGATTGCAGCAGGTTTTGTTTTAAGAATCTATGCTGGTGTTTGGGCGATTGATGCTCATCTTAATGTCTGGTTTTTACTAGCTGTTTCTTCGTTTGCTCTGTTTCTGGCAATTGGAAAAAGACGCTCTGAGCTAACTATACTGCAAGGACAGGCAGCTAAACACCGAGAAACGCTACTTCATTACCCAGAATCACTCCTTGATATTTTAACTACCATGTTTGCTACCTCAACCTGGATCTCATATGCTTTCTTTGCATTCCTGCAACCGCCAATCTATGCTAGACAGCGAATTCTAGATATCTTTAGTAATGTCTCTTTGCCTTTTGGCGAAGCAAAGTATTTAATGGCAACAGTCCCCGTAGTAGTCTATGGGGTAATGAGATATTTATATATTATTTATGAGAAGAAAGAAGGTGAGTCTCCTGAGCGAGTTATTTTAACATATAAACCCCTACTTTTTACCACCATCCTTTGGTTGATATTAGTTATTGGGGTAGTTTATTTTGTAGGAG
>CAZMNS010000009.1:2027-5000 GCA_964567705.1 uncultured Gammaproteobacteria bacterium
TTAGTTGTTTTTCTCTATATACTGCGCAGAGACAAAACCTTCCTTCCCGTCATCTAAACGCACCTTTACCCAAGAAGCATTTTCTTCTATTAAAGTTAATACCTCTCCAGACTTAACTCTAGCTATTTCAGCGCCGGAAATAGAGGGTTCGCTTCTAACTCTTAGAAAACCCAGTGGGGTCTGCTTAACAGTTACCCTTAAAGAAGACTCTATTGGTTCACTTTGAATTTTGGTAAAATCAATCTCTGAGATTGCCAGATCAACTTTTAAATTTAGGTTATAACCTTTAGTTAAAACAGCCCTAATACTTCTTTTTAAGAAATTGTTATGAGAAATGATAAACTGATGATCACCTTCTGAAATATCGTTAATACGGATTGGTGTTCTACCCATAAATTTACCATCAATCTCCACGTCAGCCTGAGATGGAGTTGATACAACAGTTACTCCATCCCCTTCTTCTAAAGTAATAACTTCTCCTGAAGATGCTGCTTGGGTTTGGGCTAAATCACGGTTAATAACTGCTAATGTACCTGACGATAACTTAACATAACCTCTCCAGCTAACTTGATCACCTTTTAGCTCTATTAAGTACTCACCAGCAACTAAGTCTTCTTTTTGGAAAGGAGTTTTTCCAAAAGGGTTATCATTTATATAGACATCAGCTGTTGGGTTGGATTCAACCAATAAGCCTGCTTTAGGCTGAAGGTTTAAATATTCAATTAGCGGCTTGGAGCCAAGTCTAATAATTAAAATAATACTTGAAATAAGAATTAAGATTAATAAAATAGCTTTTCTCATAATTATATTAGAGCTTTGCTCATAAATAAAATTTTAACTTAAAAGTATTAATTTGTCTTGAAAAGAGTTTACTTATTTGCATTTGCAGCTTAAATTTGCTAAAATTACTCCCTGTCCTGTCTTTAAATTTAGACCTGCCCGTCTAGAGTAGACGGGATTTTAATGGTTAAAAAGTCACACTGGTTGAAAGTTTATCTTTTTCCAATCTTTGCCCGAATTTCTACTAAATTAGCATTGGGGGTGATTACTTTGAGCTTTTTATTCAATTACCAGCCTGAGTTTGATTTCCCTCCTGTTAAACAGGATATAGTAAAAGCCCAGTTTGAACAAACTCAGACAATTAACGCCAGCCTTTCTCCTCTAAAGTTCCAGCTTCCTCACCCAGGATATTTAAGTACCTCATATTCTAGATTTCATCCCGGAGTTGATATTGCTACAGGCTTGGGTATGCCTATTAACCCGATTGCTGAAGGAACAGTAACTGAGAGTGGTTATAATATCTGGGGGTTAGGATTTATGGCGGTAGTTGATCATGGATATGGCTACAAATCCACCTATGGACATCTGGGAAGAATTTATACTAAAACTGGTCAAAAAGTAGCTGCTAACTCAACCCTAGGAACTGTCGGACTAACAGGATTTACCAGCGGTCCTCATACCCACTTAGAGGTAACTAGAAACGGCTCATCTATTGATCCGTTAACAATCCTGCCGGAGATCAGAAAAATGCCACAACCTCAATCTACTACTTCTCCTTCAACCGCCAATATTGGACCCGGAGTTCTTCCGTAATGCTCACGCTCTCTATTAATTAACCTTTCCAGCAAATTTTTAAACTCCACAGGGTTATCAACAAAGTCAAGGGTTATCTCGCCTTTGTTTAAACCTGCAGTATTAATAATAATCTTGCCGTGATGCATTATTATTCTGTCTAAAAACCCTTGGTCAACCTCAATATGGGTAATTTTATCGTATAAAGCAGATGTTAATTTATAAGTAAGCAGCCCCTTTTTAATAATTACTCTTCTGGTCGTTAAAAGGTAGCGGTGTGAATGGTGAGTCCAAATCACTTTAATTAAAGAGATTAAGGAAGCGCCAGCTAGCCCAAAAAGTAATCCATAACCCAAATTAAACTTTAAAAAGTAAGCTGCGCCTAAACCAAGTAAAATAAAAGCTGCCCCAGGAATAAGTAAGTAAAAAATAAACCTGTGTCTTAAATAAGTAGGAGAGTAACCTGTTGCTAAAACTAACTCCTCATCTTCTGCTAAAAACTTAGCAAAACTATCCCTTTCAACCTGAGTAGGAGAATCCTTATAACGAAGTTTTGACATATTTATTATAACCAAGAAACTGAGTTAGAAGCTCTGCTTCATAATGTTGCCTGGCCATTAGATATAATCATACTATACTTAAATTTTAAAATACTTTTTCTTTAAAAACTCAGTAAATCCTCTCATCTCTTGTTGGTATTTTTGGAGGTTTTTCTTTTTCTCATCCATTTTTAAACCATCCTGTAAAACAGTACCTTGACTCAGAAGTCTTGTCCATCCAGGCAAACTAACATCAAGTATCAACCTAGTCTCAAACCCTACAACCCTATTTTGATAAAATTCACTTAAGAAGGTAGCTAGTTTTCTAATTACTTTTAAATGTCTTTTACGAACTAAAATACTGTAATGGTGGCTTTTAGTATACAAAGCATCAATCTTTTTTCTATTCTTCGGATCACTCGTTTCTAGTTGCTTGGCCTGTTTTAAAAACTGGCTACTTTTCTCTTCTAGCTTTTTAATGGAATTAGTCATCTTTATCTCAATATCCACCCAAGGTCCGATATAATAAGCTCTTTTTAAAGAATGTCCTTGGCAAGACATGCGAGTATTAAAACCTAATACGTTTAGCACTACCACAGTCTCAAGGATGCCCTTATCAATTCTCATACCTACTCCATCTGTTACACTACTGAAATACTTTGTTAATTTATGCCAATTTTGCTGTTTGGAAATCATCTCTCAAAAGTATATCAAAATAGCTTTGTATTTATATTCTTGCTTCGAAACAAAGCGCGTTAAGAAATCTGGAGTGAGTTGTCAGGGGAAGCCTGCTGAAACAAAGTGGAAGGCAGAAGGGGTGCCATTACCCGACTAATGAACGAAAGATTTTAGCGCGACTTTC
>CAZMNS010000009.1:5010-6051 GCA_964567705.1 uncultured Gammaproteobacteria bacterium
GCGGCCAAAAGTAGAATAAATCTAATATTCGCCCATGCCTCCTGGTACACCTGCTGGAGTGGGGGGAGTTTTCTCTGGTACATCTGTTATCAAGGCATTAGTTGTTAAAACCATAATGGCAACAGATGAGGCGTTTTGCAAAGCAGATCTAGCAACTTTTACAGGATCAATAATTCCAGCTTTAACTAAATCTTTTAAAACTCCATCATTAACATCTATTCCTAAATTGCCATTTGCTCCCAAAACTTGAGTTTTAGCAACACCGGCATCTAATCCTGCATTGGCAATTAAAATCTCAAACGGCTTAAGTATTGCTTTTTTGACAATATCAACCCCAACTTTTTCTTCACCTGAAACACTTATCTTATCCAAACTATCCATCACCCTAAGTAAAGCCACTTCTCCTCCTGGAATGATTCCCTCCTCTAATCCGGCTTTAGTTGCAGCTACAGCATCAATCACCCGCTCTTTTTTCTCTTTCATCTCTACTTCAGTTGCAGCACCAACATTAATTACTGCCACCCCGCCTGTTAGCTTAGCTAACCTTTCTTGGAGTTTCTCTTTATCAAATTCAGAATCTGAAGCTTCCAATTCACGTCTTATTTGAACAATTCTGGCTTCAATTTTTGATCTTTGACCTTTTCCGTCAACAATTAAAGTATTATCTTTATCAGAAGTAACTCTGCCTGCTTTTCCTAAATCATCTATCTCAACAGACTCTAGCTTAGTTCCAGTTTCCTCAGAGATAACTTTTCCACCAGTTAAAATAGCAATATCTTCTAACATCTCTTTTCTTCTATCACCAAAGCCAGGTGCTCCTAGAGCTAAAACATTTAAGGTATTTCTTAATTTATTAACTATCAGTAAAGCTAAAGCTTCTCCTTCTATCTCGTCTGCAATAATTACTAAATTTTTAGAAGCCTGGACAAATTTTTCTAAAAATGGAACTAAGTCCTGGCAGAGGAAATCTTTTTGTCTGTTATTAAAATGTATGCATCCTCAATAGAGGATTCCATTTTATCTGTATCTGTTACAAAATAA
>CAZMNS010000009.1:6061-6598 GCA_964567705.1 uncultured Gammaproteobacteria bacterium
TTTTTAGAAGCCTGGACAAATTTTTTTAAAAATGGCACTAAATCAGAAGCTGAGGAGATCTTTTTATCAGTAATTAAAATATGAACATCCTCTAAACTCGCTTCCATTCTATCAGTGTCAGTTACAAAATAAGGGATTGAGAAACCCTTGTCAAACTCCATCCCCTCTTTATATTCAACTGACATCTCTAAAGTTTTTCCCTCTTCAACAGTAATCACCCCATCTTTACCAACCCTCTCTATAGACTCAGAGATTAACTTTCCAATTTGTGGATCTTGCGCAGAAATAGTTGCTACTTGTGCAATCTCCTCAGGAGTAGTAAGCTTTTTGCTCATTTTTTTAAGCTCCAAAACTAAAATATTAACTGCTTGCTCAATCCCTTTTTTAAGTATCATCGGATTAGCACCTGCCTGGATATTTTTTAATCCTTCAGAAACTATAGCTTGAGCTAAAATAGTAGCTGTAGTAGTTCCATCCCCCGCTACATCATTTGTTTTAGAAGCTGCCTCTTTTATAAGCTGTGCTCCCATATTTTCA
>CAZMNS010000009.1:6608-11938 GCA_964567705.1 uncultured Gammaproteobacteria bacterium
CCCGTTCGGGCCCAGCGTTGATGCCACTGCATCAGTCAAGGTATTAATACCCTTAAGTAACTTTTCTCTTGCAACACTATCAAATAATAATATTTTAGCCATAGTTTTCTTTTAAAAAGTTTGTCTCCCTAAGATTCTTACTAACCATTCTTGCACTCTTCTTTCATATTCCGCAGCTGCCTGATTCATTTCCTCTAACCTTTCTCGCCTCCTTTTATCTTGTGCAATTTTTTCTACTGCTTCTCTATCATCCAAACCTTCTTGTATATCTTTTAAATAATTTATTCTTTCATGATCTCTCTCTAAATATGCCCTCCTCTTTATTGCATTTATATAGCGCCTATTTGCATCCCAATTAGGCAGATCTTTTCCCCTAGCTTCCATTTGCGCGTTCATATAAACAATATTCCACCAATGAGTTTCCCATCTTTCAGCTTCTTTCATTTCTGCTTCTCTAACTAGTCCTGAAATTATCCCTCCTGGCTGATGGAACAACTCTCCTTTCTCTCTTGATCCACCATAACCTCCAAAATCATAAGTCATCTTAAACCTCCTATTAAATCATCAAATATTAATTTTGCCATATTTTATTTGTCCTAATTTTCATCCCTTATAGCTGCTAATAATTCTTCTCGAGTAATCCTAACAACTAGGGGTTTACTTACTTCCTCTAAGATAGGTAGTCTTTCTGCTCTAAATATAGTTAGTAAGGAAAGCTCGTTATTTACTAACTCTGGAGTAGGTTTACCTTTTAATATTCTCTGTTTTGCCATAACTTTTTCCAAGGCTTCTTCAACTCCACTTCCTACAATTGCATTCCTTGCTTCCTCAACAGTAGTATTTGGACTAACTCTTATCCTCTGGGCGGCCCTTACTAAATCAGCTACATCAAAAGCTAGCTGGCGCATAAAATCTTGTCTGTTACCTTCAGTTACTTTTTGTTCCATAAATTTATGCCAATATTGCCATTAGATCATCAAACTTAACTAATTTATATTCAATTCCATTTAACTTTATCTCATCCCCACCCCATTTTTTATAGACCACATTATCCCCTACCTTAACAGGAGCAACCATAACCTTACCATTTTCTAAAATTAAATCCTCCCCCACAGCTATAACTTTTCCCTGTGCAGGTTTCTCTTGAGCACTCTCTGGCAAAATTATGCCTGAGGCAGTCTTTGTTTCAGCTTCAGAAGGTTCAATTAAACAATAACCCATTAAAGGGCGGAGCTTAAGTTCTATTTTTTCAGTAGTTTTTTTCGGCATAAATTAAAGGAGGACAGGATCGTTCAAATATATACTACAACCTAGCAGTTATTGTCAAGGGTTGCTAAAATTAATGTTTATAATCTACTAATCCTTTTTAGGTATTTATTTAAAACAAATTGGCTATAATCATTAGGCAGAAAATAGACTGCTCCTTCTTGAATTCTCTCCATACCTTTTGGGGCACCCATCCTTTTAAGCTGATAACTTTTAGCCAAATTATTAAAAAAACTAAAGATTGTAGTAAGTATTAAGTAGTATGTATTATGGGAAGAGGTGTTTTTAACCTTAATACTTAATACATGATACATACTACTATTTGCAGATATCCAATTTGGTAAAAATTTAATAGCCCAAGCATTATCTTCTAAATATTTTTGATAAATTCCATCTTTCTGCCATAAAACCTTCATTTGTAGTACTTCATGTGCAAGATAGATATTATTATTCATTTGAGCTAATCTATCTTCTTCGAGTATAATATTTATACATACCTTACCAGCAGCTTTTACCTGAGAATCCCCTCTTTTTCTCCTAACTCTTAAGGCTTCAAGAATTACTAATATAAATAATCTACTAATCCAAAGTCTTTGTTTTTTAGTTATGATAAAAAGATCAATATCATCTTTTTGAGTGGCGTTATTTAGAGCTAAACCACCAGAGATTCCTATTAATTTTATAAAAGGAATTAGCTTTATTACTCTTGAAACTAACTTAGCTTTTCTTAAAAGTTTTTGAGAATATTTTTCTTTTACTAATCTTTTTTTAACTATTTTTTGTCTACCTTTCAAAAAATAATAATCCCCTTGATTCTTGACTCCTGCTTTTAGCGAGGCTCGCTTACGGCGGTTTGACTCTTGACTTAATTTTTTAAGTGCTCTCTCAACTTGCTTTAAACTTGCCTTTTTGCCAATTAGCCATTTGTGGATCTCATAAGCTTTTAAGGGGTAATCAAAAATATCTGAATAAGCTAGGGTTTTTAAAATTGCTTTTTCCATTAAGAAAAAGATTATCACAATCTGCTAAAATTACTAAACTTTAAATGAAACGCTTTTCAGAGCTTACCACCCTAAGTATTGGCGGGCTTATCAGTGAGTTTAAAGAGGTTAAGAACCAAGAAGAGCTAATTGATTCTATAAAATATGCTCAACAAAAAGATCTTCCTTTTTTGGTAATTGGTAGTGGAAGTAATTTATTGGTTTCAGATGAAGGTTTTGATGGTTTAGTAATAAAAAACTCTTTAATTAGAATAACTCATGAGGGTCGGACCCTTAAAGTTAAATCAGGCACAATTTTGCAGGATTTAGTAGATTTTGCAAATGAAAAAGGACTGTCTGGTTTACAAAAACTAACAGGAATTCCTGGAACTGCAGGAGGAGCTGTACATGGCAATGCAGACGCATACGGACAAACTATTTCTGACCATATCCTCTCTATTGTCATCCTGAGCGGAGCGAAGGATCTCAAGACTTTAACTAAGCAAGAATGTCAATTTAGATATAGAGAAAGCATTTTTAAGCAAACCAGTGACATTATACTAGAAGTAGTTTTTGAACTGGAGTCAGGAGACTCAGAAAATTTAAAAAAGGAATCTAGAGAAATTTTAGAAAAAAGGTTAGTTAAATACCCTAAAGAAATTAAATGTCCAGGGAGCATTTTTATGAATATAGTTGCAGACAGTTTACCAAAGGATGTTTTAAAAAAAATTCCCCAAAACATGATTATGTATGGAAAAATCCCTGCTGGAGCGCTGCTTGAGGAAGTTGGAGCAAAAGGAGACAAGTTAGGTCAAATTGAGATAACAAGCTATCATGCGAATTTATTTGTCAATAAGGGAGGGGGCAAAGCTGAGGATTTTTATAACTTGGCAAAAAAATATTTTGAAAAAGTAAAACAAAAGTTTGGAATTAAACTTGAACCAGAGGTACAATTAGTTAATCTTCCTCCTTTAAAATATTAGATTCTACTCTGAAATAGGAGCAGGGGGTAAGACATATTTAGTTAAAACTTGATTAACACCACTTTGAGTAGTTCTTAGCGCTCCAAGTGGATCAGCACCTTGTGCTGTGGCGTTTATGGCATCTTCAAAATATTTAATCATCTCGTCATTTAACCCTTGATCAAAAGTTCTGGACGCTAAATACCAGTGTTTATATGTTGCTCCCTGAGAAACAAAACTCCCAACAATCGGATCAGAAAGCAACTCACTTTGCAGATCCACCCTTGAATAAGGTTGTCCAAATAATCTAACCTTAGAGGCTTCCTGATAAAGTAGCTTTTCACTTGTCTTTGAAGTTAAAAATTTTAAAAATTCCCAAGATTCTTTTTGGTTATTAGAGCGGGAAGAAACAGCAAAACCCCAGAAAGATGCCCAGTTAACAACTTTATTGGGTAGCTTTGGGACAGGTGCAGTCTTAAAATTAAGTTTGGGATTAGCAACTCTTAAGTCATGAGCTCTCCAGGAAGGGGCAAAATAAAATGCTAGTCTCCCTGAATAAAATGCCTGAGTTGAAGATTCCATATTTAAATCCCAAGTTTTTCTTCTTGGATCAAGCATAAAGTTGGTATAAAACTTTAACACCTCAGCTCCAGCGCTGTTTGCAGGTACCTCTAAATTGGCATTGGGCTGTTGCAGAAATAAAAGACCTAAGATATCCTGCCAATGATCAACATTTCCGGTTGCTCCCATTGCTGCCCCAGCAACAATAATATTGCCGCTTTGATCCTGCTCTGTTAAAGCAGTAGCAGCTTCAACAAACTCCTGCCAGGTCTTGGGAACAGTAATATTTTTAGCGCTCAAGAGATCTTCATTATAAAAAAGAGCTAAGCCATCAATCTCTAGGGGTAGTGCATAAATTTGGTTGTTAGAAGTTAAGCTTTCAGCGGCTACCGGATAAAAGGTTTGGCTAAACTCTTGATAAGTCATTAAATCAATGGGCATAGAACTCAGTTGGTTATTTCTTAAAAACATCGGCAACCAGGAGTTATGTATTAAAAAAATATCTGGATCTTCTCTGGTTGAAACTTGAGTTTGTACCCTAGTCCGGTAATTAACTGAGGACTGATGGTTATAATTAATAACTATTTCTGGTTTTATTTTTTTATACTCATTCATTACTGGTCGAATTAAACTATCATCCTCCCATAAACCCCAAAGCTCTAAAGTAACTTGTTCCTCTGGTTCTTGCTCTTGTAAAAATCTGGCTCCAAAAAAATAAAATAAAGCTCCTAAAATAACTGCCAGTAGTACTACAGCTATAATTATTTTTTTCATTAGTCTATAACAATTATACCCAAAACAACCGCATCTTAAATATTGCCTTTAACTTTGTTATAATTTGGCCTCTAGATGAGCAAAAACAAACAAGCTAAAAAACTGGAAAGAAAAATTTACAAACTTTACTTAATACCGCTACTGTTATTAATAAGTTTTATTTTAATTCTCCTCGGATTTAAGCTCTTTTTTTTAGAAAAAGTATATCCTTTCATCTATGTTGCAAATATTAATATCTCTGCTTTAGATAAAGAGAAAGCTATTGATAAAGTTAGCGCTAATTTTAACACTAAAATAAGCAAAGGAATAACTTTTTACTATCAAGAACAACCCTTTGAGCTAAATTTAGATTCCAGTAATTTAACAATTCAATCTGAAGAAGCTATTGAAGAATCTTTTGAGTTTGGTCGCGCAAAACTTTATTTAAAGCCAAGATATTTAACAGTATCTGTTAATTTTACCGATCAATTTGATAAACAACTTGATGAAATAGCTTTAGTAGTTGACCAGCCAGCAATAGACTCTCAATTAAAAGTAGAGGGGGATCAGATTACTGTAACTCCTTCCCAAAACGGTAAAGTACTTGATAAAGATGAACTTAAAAGAGCTATTACTGCTTATATAAACAATGAGCAAATTGCTAGTAATTTAGCTTTAAAACAGACCTCACCCACGCTTTCTTATCAAACGGCGCTGGAGATTAAAAAAGGACTTGATAAAATTAAACTTTCACCAATAAAACTTAACTTTGAAAATGAGTCTTGGGAGCTAGATCTAGCAACAGTTT
>CAZMNS010000010.1:0-5625 GCA_964567705.1 uncultured Gammaproteobacteria bacterium
TACCAGCACTTCTGCCAAGTTGACCGCCTCTACCAGGAGTTAGTTCAACGTTATGAACCACTACCCCAACTGGGATATTTTTTAACTTTAGCGCATTACCCGCTTTAATCTCTCCTTTATCAGCCGATATAATTTCATCTCCAACTCTTAAATCTTTTGGAGCTAAAATATATCTTTTATCCCCGTCTAAGTAGTGGATCAAAGCAATATTTACATTTCTATTTGGGTCATATTCAAAGCTTTCTACTTTTCCACTTACATTAATTTTATTTCTTAAAAAATCAATTATTCGGTAGTATCTTTTATGCCTGCCCCCTTGATGTCTGACAGTAATTCTTCCTTTCGATCGCCCGCTATGTTTTTTTAATAATGTCTTTAAACTTTTTAGTGTAGTTTTATCCTTACCAGGTTTAAGCATTCTTGAGGCGAATCTTCTAGTTCTTGTTTTTTCTTTGTACGCAACTAACATTTATTTTTCTCCCTTGTCCCCCGAAGCCTTGGCAGAGGGGGATTTCTCTATCTCCGCAGGAGACAGCCTGCTTATTTTCACTTTAGTTCCTTTCAGTAAACTTTTCTTCTCTTTAACAACTGGTTCACTTTCAGCAGTAGTAACTTTTACCTCTTCACTTGCCTGCTCAAAAAGGGAAATTTTTTGACCCTTTTTAAGTAAAACAATCGCTTTTTTAAAAGGAGTGGTCTTAAAGTACCCTTTTCTATTTCTTTGCATTTTTGTCTTTATTGGCAAATTGATAGTTTTGATTGATAAGACATCAACCTTAAACTTGTCCTTAATAGATCTTACTAACTGACCTTTGTTAGCGTGTCTATCTACCTCAAATGTGTAAAGATTATCTTTTATTAGAAGCATTGATTTTTCATTAACTAATGGTTTTTTTAAAAAAATTTTCATTTTGCAACTCTCCTTGTTATTTTTGTACTCTTTTGCATTGTTTCATCAGTTTTTTTAACAATACTTTTAAACAGGTGAGAGTATATTTTATCTACAGCTTCTCTAGAAAAAATAAGAGTTTGGTATTTTAAAATCTCCAAAACATTTAATTGATCGACAGATGTAAAAGCGGAGTTAGGCAAATTCTTAACAGCTCTAGATGCTAATGCAAGATTGCTATCAGCAATAAACAAGGCAGATTTTTTGGCTGTTTTATTTAAAAACTGGATTAATTGGGAAGTCTTGCCAGTAGCTTTATTTAAATCAGAAATTGCTAAAACTTCACTACTTTGGGCTTTTTGTGACAGCGCCGAAATTAAAGCGGCTTTCTTCATCTTTTTTGGTAATTCCAAAATAGTCTTTCTTGATTTTGGTCCTAAAGCTATACCACCACCCACAAAAATTGGAGCCCTAATTCCTCCATGCCTGGCTCTACCAGTCCCTTTTTGCCTAGAAATTTTTCTGGTTGAACCCTCTACTTCACTCCTAGTTTTAGTATTCCCAGAATGGGTTTTTTGGTTTGTTAGATAAACCCTTAAAGCTTGGGCTAATAATTTATGGTTAACTTCTTTACCAAAAACCTCCTTGGGTAAAACTATCTCCCCAAATGATTTTCCTGCTAATGAAAAAATAGGAACTGGCAAACCTGATTTTGATTCTAATTTTTTATTAGTTACTTTCTTTTTAGTTGGCATTGTCTTTTTCTCCTTTCACCTCAGAAGATTCGGATGTATCAGATTTCTCAGGTTCACCGACATTCTGGTTTTCTGAGTTTTCAGAGTCATTCCGAACCTCTACCTCTTCCTCCTCTTCCGGTTTCTCTTCCGGCGGAGGAGTATAACCCTTAACCCTGCCTAATTTTTTGATCATAATTAATCCACCAACTGGTCCGGGGATTCCTCCTTTTAAGGTAAGTAGGCTATTTTCTTTATCAATCCCCACAATTTCTACACCTTTTAAGCTCACTTGCTCCATACCCATTCTCCCTGCCATTTTTTTACCTTTATAAACTCTACCTGGGGTAGTACCAGAACCAATTGATCCTGGTGCGCGATGCCTGTCTGATTGTCCATGAGTTTTAGGACCTCCTCTAAAGTTATATTTTTTTACCCCTCCTTGAAACCCTTTACCTTTAGAAACTCCAGTTACTTTAACTGCGTCCCCAATAGAAAAAACCTGGCCTACGCTAACTACTTGACCAGGTTCGATTCCTTCAGTTTCACCTCTAACTTCTTTAAACCACCTAATGCTTCCTTCAACTCCAGCTTTTTTCAAGTGGCCAAGCTGAGGCTTTTTAACGCTTTTTTTAGTCCCAAACCCAAGCTGAATTGCATTATAACCATCTTTTCCACTAGCGGTTTTTATCTGGGAAACAAAATTAGGGCTAACTTCAACCATAGTTGCGCCTACCCGTCTGCCACGAGCATCATAAGTGCTAGTCATTCCTTTTTTTATTCCTAAAAGTGTATTAATCATCTATCTCTCCACAAAAAAGAGTGACCCGCCTAGGCGAGGTCACTCAGTAAAACGCTTTTTAAATCGCCGTATCACATCTTACTACAAACGCTTACCGTTCCGTAGCTTCAGCGAAGGACGGACGCGCGATCTACTGAAAAATCAACAATGTAAAATTAATCCCTTTGCATGGATTGGGAGAATTTTAACACACGCTCGTGCGTAAATGCAACACATAATACACAATTATAGATTTTCAGTTTACACCCCCGGGGTGGAATAGGTTCACACCTGCGGATTTTTAATAAAGATTAAAGCTAAATGCAAGCAACCTATGTCTACAGATTGGATGTGATATCAGCGTTAAATTTAGCCCTATATTCTTCCCTCCAACGATTTAATCTTTGCAAAATTTCATCTTTCTGAAAGATTCTTATAATTCGTATTCCCGAACCTCTGAATCTCCACCATTTCAAAGTATCTTCAGGAGTTTCTTCCAAATCACCTTTAATAGACATTAAATAGCGATATTCTTCACGAAACCATTGATAAGCAACTGGTTCTAATTCTTGAGCTCCTTCATGCGTAAAAATCCCTGCTCCATTATCGACTAAACTGGAAGGGATATTAAATAGAATATGCTTAGCTCTTTCATCAGAATTTATACCTATATCAAAGTATTCATCAAACTCATCTCCATACGACCAACAAAACCAGGAAGTAGCTTCAGAAAGCGATAGAAGGGTTCTAATCCTCACAGCTGCAACATCCTTTAATACAGAAACCGACCTCCGATGCTCCTCACCTCTTAATCGATCTACAACCTCATTTATATCTTCTATAAATCCTGATAAAGAAGTTGGTTGCAGAATTGTTGGTGCAGACAATTGTTGAGGTATTAGTTGTACTAACCTCTCGAATTCTAAATTCCTTCCCTGGGGAGACAACCCCCTGTAGTAAGCTTCATTTAGATTAGTAACCATAGGTGTTACATCTTAATCTCTATATCTACTCCTGCAGGCAATTCTAAATACATTAGTGAATCTATAGTTTTATCTGTGGGTTCTATTATATCTATAACTCTTTTATGAACTTTAATTTCAAATGTTTCTTGGGAATTTTTATCAACAAAAGGAGACCTAGGCACAGTTATGCGGGAAGTTTTAGTAGGAAGGGGCACAGGTCCGACAACTTTAGCTCCAGTCCGAAGTGCAGTATCAAGTAGCTGCTCACAAGTAGCATCTAAAACCCGATGATCATAAGATTTAAGTCTTACTCTAATTCTTCCTTTAGCCATAAGTTAGTTCATAGTTGGCAGTTCGTGGTTCATGGATTTTGTTTTACTATGAACAATGAACTATGAACCAATACCAACTGTTAATGTACAAATTCTAGCACAAACCGAAAAAAAAGGAGGCTTCCGCCCCCTTAGGTTAAGTTTTTGCCACTAGGCTAGAATTTTAGTAATTACTCCAGCTCCAACTGTTTTACCACCCTCTCGAACTGCAAACCTTAAACCCTCTTCCATAGCAACAGGGGTAATTAACTTAACTTTCATCTTAGTAGAGTCTCCTGGCATAGTCATCTCTACACCTTCTGGAAGAGCTACCTCTCCTGTAACATCAGTGGTTCTCAAGTAAAATTGTGGCCTGTAACCTTTAAAGAAAGGTGTGTGTCTCCCACCCTCTTCTTTTGATAAAACATAAACCTCTGCTTCAAACTCAGAGTGGGGGGTAATTGAGCCTGGTTTAGCTAAAACTTGTCCACGCTCTACATCATCTTTTTCAATTCCTCTAATTAAAATACCAGCATTATCACCAGCCATAGCCTCATCTAATAGTTTATGAAACATCTCTACTCCAGTAACTACAGTTTTTTTGGTTGGTCTAATTCCCACTATTTCTACCTCTTCATTAAGTTTGACTTTACCTCTCTCCACCCTACCAGTTACTACTGTGCCTCGACCTTTAATAGAGAAAACATCCTCAACAGCCATTAAAAATGGCTTATCAACATCTCTAACAGGGGTTGGAATATATTCATCAACTGCTTTCATTAAATCCTCAATAGACTTAACTGCCTCAGCGTCTCCCTCTAGAGCTTTTTTAGCAGAACCACGAATAATTGGAGCATCCTTATCAAATTCATATTTTGCAAGTAGGTCTCTAATTTCTTCCTCAACTAAATCCAAAAGCTCAGCATCATCAACCATATCAACTTTATTTAAATAAACTACTACTGCTGGAACACCAACTTGGCGTGCCAAAAGTAAATGTTCTCTGGTCTGAGGCATTGGGCCATCTGGAGCGCTAACTACTAAAATAGCTCCATCAACCTGAGCTGCACCAGTAATCATATTTTTAATATAATCAGCATGCCCTGGCATGTCGATATGAGCATAATGCCTTTTTTCTGTTTCATATTCCTGGTGAGAAATATTAATAGTAATTCCTCTGGCTTTTTCTTCTGGAGCGTTATCAATTTGGTCAACTGATCTTTTTTCTGCCAAGCCTTTGGCAGCCAAGACATTAGTAATTGCTGCGGTTAAAGTAGTTTTACCATGGTCAACGTGACCCATGGTTCCAATATTGACGTGTGGTTTGCTTCTATCAAATTTTTTTGCGTCAGCCATATAAAATCCAGCTTTACCCTGAGTAAATCGAAGGGCCTACCAAGCTGGTAGCAAGCATGATACTAAAATAAATTTTAAAATGCAAGAGGCAGCTTAACTAGACGAAAAGTCTTGTCTTAAAGTAGCCTCAAAAAGCAAAT
Organism: uncultured Gammaproteobacteria bacterium; assembly: GCA_964567705.1. GTDB lineage: Bacteria > Patescibacteriota > Microgenomatia > Daviesbacterales > UBA10151 > CAZMNS01. Next base: position 5,177 of record CAZMNS010000010.1, read on the forward strand.
TAAAAACTAATTTAAAGTTGGAATTTCTACAGATTGGATTTTTTTAGTAAGAATATTTACTTTTGGTGACTCTGAAAATATCTTTTTAGCAATATCTTGAATATCTTTTGCGCTGATCTTTTTAACAAGATTAATTATTTGATTAGGTGTTTTTATTTCTTGATCAAACAACCACTGCGAGCTAATTAAACCTGCTAAATATTCAGGCCTATCAAGTTTAAATAAAGTTGCGGCTAAATATTTAGTTTTAGCCATCTCTAGCTCTTTTAGGCTAACCCCTTTATCTAAAACAGCTTGAATCTCTTTATAAATTTCATTAATTGCCTTTTGGAGATTTTTTTCATCAACTTTCGTACCAATAGTAAAAAAGCCTATATCTGAGAATTCATCATGACCACTCCCTATAGAGTAAACTAGATGCAACTTCTGTCTTAACCTTAGATAAAGCC
>CAZMNS010000010.1:5635-11188 GCA_964567705.1 uncultured Gammaproteobacteria bacterium
CACCTTGACCTAAAATTATGGCTAAAAGTCTTGCCTTTAAAGATTCGTCGGTATGTTCAGCAAAACCGCTAAAGCTTATGGCTAATTTAGACTGATTAAAATCTTTATTATTAATGTTAATAATTTTTTCTTTAGAGATTTTGGCAGGAGTAAAGATTACTGGCTTTCCTGATTTAAAAGATCCAAAGTATTTATTCCCTAGCTTTAAAACTTCAGCTTGTTCAATATTACCAATCACACAAAGAATAAAGTTCTCTACTACATAAGTACGCTTCATATACTTCATTAATAACTCATGAGTGATATTGCCTAAATTTGGCTCTTCATCAAAAATAGTTTGACCTATTGTTTGGCCTGGAAAGAGGATTGACAGTCTCAACCTAACTATTAAATCATCTGGATCATCTTTCTTGGAAGCAGCTTCTTGGGCAATAATCTTTCTTTGCTTATCTAGATTTTTTAAAAGTGCATTCAAAAAGATATCAGAGAGATAATCAAAAGCTATCTCTTTCTTTTCTGCTAAAACTTTAACAAAATAATCAACTGTTTCAGAAGAAGTGCTACCTTGATGTAAGCCACCGTAGTTTTCTAGAAATATATTTATTTTGGAGGCAGAGGGTCTTTTTTTAGTACCATCAAACATTAAATGCTCTAATAAATGGGCCGCACCAACCTCTAAACCTTTCTCAGCTCTTCTACCTACCTTACCCAATAAGAATAAAGAAACATAGGAAACATTTTTATCTGGAACATATAAAACCCTTAAGTTATTAGGCAAGAGAATCTGGAAAAAGTTAGATTTAGTCATTAAGGATACTGTTCTTTAGCTTTGAAGCCTAATTCAAATAACATCTGCTTGACTGCTGTTTTGGGTGCAATTAATATTTGTGTACCGAATTCCTTGAACAGGTTGCGAAAATGAGTCTCTAAACTCTCTTCAAAAGAAAGAAACCCTTTGTAGCCGCCTGAACTTCTTCCATACTCAATAGTTAATCCTCGATAAGCTTGGGAGTATCTACCAATCCTAAGGAATCTGTCTGCGCAATGATCTACAAAAATAATTGCTGCTGTTCTTCCAAATTGACCAACTAAGCAGTCAGGATCAATCCCAAAACGTTTTTTAAGATCTGCTGGATGACCGCCGATTATTCCTGCATGACTAATCAAAGCCTTCAAGGGTGTCGGTATTTGAAGTCCATGAGTATCACCAATCCATACATCCCCATTCCTTAAAATTACCCCACCATAGTACATTAAATCTTGCATCGTTGCCCAACCCTGATCTAATACATCTAAAACTTTATCTTGTTCGTCAGTAGACATATTACCTAATGCAAGCTGATCTAAGATAGCTTCAGTACCTACATATCCATATGTTACTAAAGTATTTCTTAATCCACCTTTTGTAGGATATTCTCGCCATTCAATTCTTCCTTTTTCCATTCGCTAATTATAGGCTTGAACTTAGGATTAATCAAGCGTAGACTTTAGCGTTGTCTAATCCAAATTTTCTGCTTCAGCTACTTTCTTAAGTCTTCTTTTTATTACCTCAAGCACTATACCCATAATTTCGATATCGACTGCATTTGGTATTGTAGTATGATCAGTCCTTTCTTCAATTCGTCCAATTCCATCTTTATCATATAAGCGTGCCTCACGTTCTTTTTCAAACTCTCCTGTACTTGTAACTTTAAAACTATGAAATAAAGGTGGCGGCTCTTCCTCTTCAGGATGATTTTCTGCTAAAAGACTTATTGAAGATTGCTCTCCACGTACTGGAGAATTTTCTAGATCAATTAAATTTACAGGTTTTTCTTCAATATTTAACCTAATACCTTCAGTACCACCAAAATCTTTTCTAGTTAATACTCTGATATTGGAAAGACTGTCCTTTCCTTCACTATCTTTCATAAAGTCAAATTCAACACCATATTTCCATAGTCTATTATGTGCCAAATCTGAGAGTTTTTTATCTATTGCATACTGTCTAATTTCTTTAGACAGTTGATATAAACGAATAATTTCTTGCATACGAATTCTTTCTTCATTACTTAAGAGTGGGTTCTGTCTGATAAATTTTTCTGCAGAATCAGCTGTTGCGGTATCAAGATTCTCTTCATCATCCATACTTAGAATATATTAACACAGGGTAATTAAAGGTTTTATTGCTCTACTCTGCCTGTAAAACCTGAGGAGGAGCTATTTTCGAGCTTCAGTTTAGACTTCTCAAGTACTGTAAAAATTGTGCTGGAGTACTAATAAGGATATTTAATTCCCTTTTAAGTCTTTCAACCTTAAAATGTCTTATATTATATGTCAAAATTACCCTCACTTTTGCTCTTCTGGCACCAGCTACTATATGAGCATCATCCTGATCAAAAACATATTTACCGAAATCAGCTTTAATCTTTTCTAAACCCTCATTACTATCTCTTAATCTTATAGTTCTTAACCTATATTTTAAAAGAATTTGAAATTTATCATTATCTAACTTTAACTTAAGCAAACCACGTTTAATCTCAATAATAGAAATATTAGAGACAAAAAGTCCTAAATCAGCTTCATTTAAAAGAAAAAACGCTGCTCCTTTGCTTAATATCAGTGAAGAGAGAACTAAATCCGAATCAACAAAAATCTTTTTTTTCTTCACAGCTTGGAGCGGATTTCTTTTAGCACTTTGTGTACTTTGTCAATATTTTTTAGGTCTTCTTGTTCTGCTTTATACAAATCCTCATCTAAACCTGTAAAAACAAAGGACAAAGAACTGGATGGGATTCTGTAAACTTTACCAATCTTTTTTGCAATAATTTCCCCTCTAGCAATCAGTTGGTAAACTGTATTTTTACTAAGCTGCAGGATTTCAGCAACCTGCTCTGGAGTATAAACTCTGGCATTACTAATCATGTCTAAATTGTACTAAAGTTAACCAAACATTTCAATCTGTTAGAACAATAATCGGAAGTGGAAATATTTCTCTTAAAATGCAATAGGTTAGCCAAATGAACCAGTTTCTGCTGCCAACAGTGTTTCCCTAAGTTTTTCTATAACCTGATCTTTACCTTTAGGATTAGGAATTTGAACCCAGTCCAAAGGAGACATATTAAGTAATTCTGGAATGGGTTTCATAAATAAAGCCAATCTTTGTTCGGGAGCAACTACATCACCCAAACAATCTAGTATTTCCCCTGTCCAAAGCAACATCCTCCGATGGTCTGGAGAAATCCTCCCTCTTCTAGCTTCCCAACGATTAACTGTCGTCCAGCTAACTCCATATAAATTGCTGAATGCTTGCTGAGATAATGGTCTTCTATTATCAGGAGAGATAAATCTATATCTTATTACCCTAACATCAAGATCTTCAAACATATTAACTTTCTACCCTCCCAGTAAATCCAGAGGAGGCTACTATTTTTTGGGAAATATTTCCTGGAACTGGATCATAGTGAGAAGGCTCAATATAAACTGTAGCTCTACCTTGGGACATTGATCTAACTAAAGTAATATAGCCTGAAGCAACTTCAGCCAAAGGCACTAGCGCATTAACAATTGAGGCATTACCTCTTTTCTCCGTCCCTAAAATTTGAGCTCTTTTTGAAGATAGATCACCAATAATATCACCCATAAACTCCTCAGGTGTGGTTACTTCAACCTTCATTATAGGCTCAAGTAAAATTGGATCAGCTTTTAATCCAGCATCAGATAAACCTAAGGAGCCGGCAATTTTAAATGCCATCTCTGAGGAATCAACGTCATGGAAAGATCCATCATAAACTGCAACTTTAACATCAGTTAATGGATACCCTGCTAAAATACCAGTATCTTCTTTTTCTAAAATACCCTTTTCTATAGCTGGTATAAACTCCCTGGGAATAGTCCCCCCAACTATCTCAGAGACAAATTCCCGCCCTTGTCCTCTTGGCAGCGGCTCAACTCTAAGTAAACAGTGCCCATATTGTCCGCGACCTCCGGTTTGGCGAATATATTTACCCTCACCTGTAGCAGTTTTAGTAATAGTCTCTTTATAAGCCACCTGCGGTTGACCTACATTAGCGTCCACTTTAAACTCACGCCTCATCCTATCGACAATAATCTCCAAATGTAGCTCACCCATCCCTGAAATAATAGTCTGATTTGTTTCTTGATTAGTTTTAACTCTAAAAGTAGGGTCTTCTTCTGAAAGCCGCTGTAGTGCTAAACCCAGCTTTTCCTGCTCAGTGTTAGTTTTTGGCTCAATAGCTAGCGAGATAACGGGTTCAGCAAAAGTCATCGCTTCTAAAATTATTGGTTTAGCCTCATCACAAAGAGTATCTCCAGTGATTGTATCTTTAAGCCCTACAACACCAACTATCTCTCCTGCATAAGCTTCATCAATCTCTTCCCTATCATTAGCGTGCATTAACATCACCCGACCAACTCTCTCTTTAATATCTTTAGTAGAGTTGTAGATATATGAACCTGATTTTAAGGTTCCTGAATAGATTCTGACATAAGTAATTTTTCCAACATGAGGATCAAGTGGATTTTTAAAAGCTAGGGCAGCTAAAGGTGCTTCCTTAGTTTGAGTGCGAATCTCTTCTTCTCCAGTTTTAGGATTAGTTCCAGTTATTTGAGCTATGTCTTGCGGAGAAGGTAAATATTCTATAACTGCATCAAGCATTGGCTGAACCCCTTTATTTCTTAAACTTGATCCAGCCATAACTGGGATAATCTTTTTGGCAATTACTGCTTTTCTTAAAGCTTGCTTTAAATCATCAACAGCTATCTCTTCCCCATTTAAATATTTTTCTAAAAGTGACTCATCCGTGGACGCAATTTCCTCAATCAGTTTTTCTCTATGCTCTTTAACCAACTCCGCCATATCAGCAGGTATTTCTGCCTCTACAAATTTGGCTCCTGTCTCACTTAGTCCTGAGGACTTCAGGATCGAAGGACCTGTCGAACCTGTCGAAGGATCGCCCTGCCAAACAAAAGCTTTTTTAGTTAATAAATCTATAATTCCTTTAAAATCATTTTCTGAGCCAATAGGCAAATTATAGGCTATTGCATTTGCTCCTAATCTGTCCCTGGCAGATTTTATTGTTCCTAAAAAGTCAGCCCCAACCACATCCATCTTATTGGCAAAAGCGATTAAAGGAACGCCGTATTTATCAGCTTGTCTCCAAACAGTTTCAGTTTGAGATTGAACACCAGAAGAAGCATCTAAAACAATCACTCCTCCATCTAAAACTCGCAAAGACCTCTCTACTTCAACTGTAAAATCAACGTGTCCAGGAGTATCAATTAAATTAATTCTTACCTCTTGGTCTTGGAATGGTCCGCTTTTGGGAATCCAAAAGCAAGTAACAGCTGCAGAAACAATAGTAATACCGCGCTCTTTTTCCTGCTCCATCCAGTCAGTGGTGGTTGTGCCCTCATCAATATCACCGATTTTATAAGTCCTTCCTGTATAAAAAAGAATCCGCTCAGTAGTAGTCGTTTTACCTGCATCAATGTGGGCAATAATACCAATATTTCTAATTCTATCTAGAGGAAAATCCCTCTTGGTTTTGGTTA
>CAZMNS010000010.1:11198-11799 GCA_964567705.1 uncultured Gammaproteobacteria bacterium
ATATTTACTCCTTAGTACCTGACTCTAAGGTCTTTATTATATTTTTAACTTGATCAATTCGGACACGATACATATCAGCATCCTCAGATGCTAATGCATAAGCAGCGTTTTCCCTTAAGTCCCCTTCCCTAGCAGCTTCTCCTCTTTTTTGGAGGGTCTCTTGAAGCAGATCCTCAAGTTGCTTTAGCTTATCTTGCCACAATTTTAGTTTTTTTAGTTTTAATTTATCTGTTATCATATATTTTTAAATTATATTAAAAATGCCCCCACATATAGGAGGCAATTTGGAAATTAATATTAGAGTATTAATAGTCAAAAGTCAAATTCATATGGTAACCACCTAGATAAAATCGGTACAGGCAAATAAGAAATACTTAGGTGTAAATTAAAAACTTGTAGGTAAACCTAGGATTCGTGCCATCCTAAGCTGGGCTTCTAAAGTGAAGGGGTTAGGATTTGCTTCTGGCAAAGCTGGAACATAAGAATTACTAATTCGAAGATAATAAACCCCATTAGTTCCCTCTAAGACTGGTCCTCGATAAAAAGAAATATATTCTGCGATTATTAAACTTCCATCTTCATCCATACCACTAAGTCTAAA
>CAZMNS010000011.1:0-1705 GCA_964567705.1 uncultured Gammaproteobacteria bacterium
TTTTTTTTAACACCTTTTGATTTTAGATTCTAACTTTATTTTGTACAATATGTTCGTGCCGACTTAGCTCAGTGGCAGAGCAGCTGTTTCGTAAACAGCAGGTCGTGAGTTCGATTCTCACAGTCGGCTCTAAAGTAGTAAAATAAACCTATGAGAAGTTCATACAAACCCAGATCATTAAGGACAAGGGAGAGAAAAGTTAAAAGAAATATCATTGTTAGCTTTATATTAGGTATTGTGCTCCTTTATTTAGTTATCTTTTGGGTGTTGCCAGCTCTGCTTGGCGGAATATCATTTATCAACAAATTTAAAGGTAAGCCAAAACCCGATACAATTGAGGACTCAGCCATTGCTCCACCAGTTTTAAATATTCCATTTGAATCTACCAGCTCAGCAAGAATGAGAATTTCTGGCTATGCCTCAACTGATTCTGAAGTTGAGATTTATATTGACGATAGCTTAAAAACTACTGCAAAAACAGAATTTGACGGCAGATTTAACTCTGATTTTGTTGAACTTTCTTTAGGCACTAATAATATTTATGGACAAACTGTTGTAAAAAAAAAAGAGTTTGCCTTCAAAAGTAATCAAGCTTATTTTTAATAATGAAAAGCCGCAACTGGAGATATTTGAACCAACTGACGGAGCTCAAATTAAAGGTGGGGATAAAAAAGTGAAAGTTGTTGGAAAAACTGAAAATCTTAACTCTGTTTCAGTTAATGGATTAACTGTAATTGTAAATAACGACGGCGGTTTTACTATTGAAGTTCCTTTAAATGATGGTGATAATACAATTAGTATTGTTGTCACAAATAATGTAGGTAACTCTACCCAAATAGAAAAAAAAGTTACTTACACCCCCTAACTTACCCAATAGCCATTTATAAACCTAGAAGTAAAGTAAATTAATAATAGTAGTGAAATTAGGCGATAAGTTATGATAATCTTTTGATTTTTTACAAAACTTAAGGTTATAAAAATTGGAAAGGCCATTAATGCAAAGCGTGGCATAGAAAGCAATGTTGAGGTCATAATCGGAAAAATTACTGCGAAAATTGCGTATAGAGAATATATTCTTGGTAAGAAGCGGATTGATCTTAAAGCCAACCCAAGTGCAAAAATGCTAAAAAGAAGATCAAAGATTAAGTTTAAGTTTGCTTTTAAAACTACTGGAGTAAAAATACTTTCTATATAATTTTTAAACGAAATCCAGGGAAAGGAAATTTCTCTTGACCATTTTGTCTGTAGATTAAAAAAATAGTACGGCTCATCTGTCTTAACAAAAAGGTAACCCCAAAATATAACTAACCCAGATAAAGCAAATAAAATAAATAGATTTTTTGCCCTTATTCCTCTTTCCGCAAAAAATGTAACAACTACTGCTAAGCCCAAAGCTACCCCAGAAATACGAGTAAGTGAGGCAAGTATAGTTATGAAGACTGATGTTTTAAATTTTTTTTGCCTATAAAGATAAAAAGTAAGTATTACCAACAAAAAGTAGAACCCTTCTGAATAAACAACCAGGAAATAAAAAGATGTTGGGAAAATTAAAAGATTAATTAGAGTTTTTTGGGCAATTTCCTGGCCAAATTCTTCTGTTATTAATTTATAAAAAAGAAACATTCCGCAAAAAGTAGACACCCATGAAATTATTAGCCCAGATAAAATAAAATTACCTACCACAAAGTTTACTAATTTTATTGCC
>CAZMNS010000011.1:1715-2208 GCA_964567705.1 uncultured Gammaproteobacteria bacterium
TGCCAGCGGATATAAAGGAAAAAAGGCAAAAGAGTATAGATCAATATACCCTTCGTAAGAGATGAGCAGGAAGTGTCTTCCGTCCCAATTTGCTAAACTAGCCAGAAAAGTTTCTGAAGGTTGCTCACCTTTTGGAAGTATCAAATAAGATAAAAAAAATGTAGCTAATATAAACGTCATCCATATAAAAAAAATAACTAAAAAATTATTTTGAGTTTTATCTTTAAACATTTTCATCAGTTTTTATATACAGTATCATATACGCTGTGATTATATTTAGCACTCTTATATTTTTAGGTCTAGTTGCCGGACAGTTAATCAAAATTCCTATTGGCACGCACGGAGGAGTGACACTGCTTGATTTAGTTGTAGCTTTTTTAATTATTATTTATCTTCCTAAATTTAAACTTACTACCTTGCCAACCTATATTAAATTGGCACTGTTATTTATTATTGTGGCTATAATTTCTTTAATTCTTACTCCTTTAAAACT
>CAZMNS010000011.1:2218-11486 GCA_964567705.1 uncultured Gammaproteobacteria bacterium
TATTTTAAGGTTTTCTGGATACCTACTTTTAGCTTGGTTATTAGTAGATAAAATAAAATTAGAAGATACTTTAAAGGTTTTTCTTTTTTCTGGAATATCTTTATCAACGCTGGGAATATTACAATTAGTTTTTATTCCTGACATTAGCTTTTTAGAAGAAAAGGGATTTGATCCACATTATTTCCGAACTGTATCAACATTTTTAGATCCTAATTTTTTAGGAGCTTTTTTAATTTTAACTCTTTTGTTGCTAGCTACATTTTGGAGAAAGTTTAACTTAAAGTTAGCAGTATTTTTAGGAATTATAAACTACATTGCTATAGTTACTACTTTTTCCAGAGGAGTAGGATTAATGTTATTTGTTTCTTTTCTGACCTTTTCAATTTTAAGTAAATCTAAAGGACTAATCTTGATTACATTTTTGATGATTTCCATTTTTGCTCTGGTGTATTCACAATATCAAGTTCAAGTTGCTACCCCAAGAGGAGTTGATAAAAAAGGATCTGCAAATGCAAGACTAAATACCTGGGAATATGGATTGAGTTTTTTCAAAAGTTATCCAATATTAGGAATTGGATTTAATACCTACCGCTATGGATTAAGAGATATCGCCAAAGCACCTGATGAATTAATTAATGTTGCTGGTGGTGGATCTAATGACTCAAGTTTGCTTCATATAGCTTCAACAACAGGGCTAATTGGCCTCGCCTCTTTTTTAGGATTCATCTTATCTTTACTATTTCTTGCTTGGAAAAAGATGAACACTCATTTTTTTGCAAAAGCTTATGTAGCTGGCATAACTGGCCTTTTTTTCCACAGCTTTTTTACCAACAGTTTATTTTATCCACCAATACTTCTCTGGATTCTTTTAACTGCAAATTTTAAAGAAGCTAGTTAACTTCTTTAGATATAATTTGAGCTTTAGGCTTAAGGTAAATCAATGTACCTGCAAGTAATCCTTTAATTAATATATAAAGTCTTAATAAAACTTTCCCTTGTTTAACAGTTTCTTTGTCAAATACATATCTATAAAGACGTCCTCCTAAAAAATACACAAGGTGGATTTTTGGTCTGTGTCTTAAAAAGAAAAGGGATTCATTTCTATATTGAATATAATTATCAGCTCTAGGCTTTTCTTCCCGACATCCTCCAGTCGGATAAAGTAAATGCAGTAAAGAAGCATCTGGATTAAAAAGAATTTTATAACCTAAACTTTTTAATTTATAAGAAATATCACTCTCTTCCCGCAAGGCGTTTCCAATATAGTTAGTATCAAACCCACCTACTTTGAGTAAAATATTTTTTCTAAATGACATATTGCAACCTTGCACTGTTTCTGCAAAGGAAATATTTGGATAGTCAAAAGATCCTGCTCCAAAACCAGTTTTTCTAAAATACATTAAAGTCCTACCTGGTTTTTTGCCCTTCTCCTTTATCCTTCCCACAACTGAAACAACATCATATTTTAAGTAACTTTCAAAGTGAGCTTTAATAAAATCTTTATCCAGATAAACATCATCATCAATGAAAATAACAAATTTAGCTTTTGCTTTTGTTAATCCAAAATTCCTTGCAGCAGGGAGGGAGGGAGGAGAGATTTTAAAATAGCGAATTTTTTTATTTGAAATTAAGAACTCTTTTACTTTTAAATCGTGAATTAGGGTCTGATCAACAACAATCAATTCAAACCTGCTAAATTTTTGATTTAAAACAGACTTAATCGTATCCACTAAGACCTGCTCTCTTTTATAGGTTGGGATAATAACTGAAACTAGTATTTTATTTAACATAATTATCTAAATTTAAAATAAAACTTTTAAGAAAACTAAACTTTTGATCTTTAAATATCTTCAGAGATTTCAGCATCTCAATGTCGGTTTTATCTAAAACTTTAAACTTTAAAATAAGCAAGAGATAAATAATTATCCCGAAAATTGTCGCTACTAAGAGGTGAATAATTATCGGAAACTTAAGATAATAAGTCAAATAAATTGCTACGCCCATAAAAATTGAAGAAAGACAAATTTTTGCAATTGCAGCTTTTGGCAACTCCAGTTTCAAATATAAAACTATATAAATAGTCCCTAAGGCTATCGCTAAAATTTGCGTTATACTGCTGGCAACTGCAGCTCCTATCGCTCCATAATAAGGAATTAAACTTAAGCATAAAACTATATTTAAAACTGCTAAGGGAATACCAAACTTTACAATAAACCACTGTTTATTTTGGCTATAAATTAAGGCGGAACCAGAACCAGCAATGGCAGCAGCTGCCATTGAAAAAACTAATATCTTTAAAACTATTGCCATACTTATAAACTCATTTCCAAATAACAAATTAACCAGTGGGGTTGATAAAACAAAAATTCCTACAGATACCGGACTAATTACTAATGCTAATAGTTTAGTCGTTCGAAAATAACCAGTTTTAATACTTGCTATAGCTTTTTTTGCTTTAAGCTCTACAAACGTCGGTAGTAGAACTGAATTAAAAGAAGTTGCCGTTAAAAGTATCGCGGCATTTACTACCCCAAATGAAAGGCTGTAGAAGGCAATTTGGTCGCTGGTGGAAAAAAGTCCTAAGAAAAAGATCTCTGATCTTTGCCAGATTACCGCATCTATTAAGGTAATTAAGTAAATACTTAGACCATAATTAAAGATTTTTTTGTAATCAAGAACAGAGTCTTTTTTAGCTTTTAGAAAATCTCTTGCTGAGTAAAAATAAAATAAAGATAAAAGTGAATAGCTAATAACTGTAATTAGCAGTAAAATTTCAATTTTCTTAAAGAGAAAAAGAGTTAGTAAAACTGCCGGTATTTGGACTAAAAAGATAAATAAATTTATCAAAGTTAAAGTTTTATATCTTTGCAAACCCTGAAGAAGAGCTGAAAGACTTGAAGAGATAACAGCTGGAATAAAACCAATGACTGCTAAGAGAAAATAAGTTTCAATGCTAGGATCTTTAATGTTAATAAAAGAAAAATTTAACTTAAACCCTAAAAGAATTAAAAAAATAAGGATCGATAAAGCTAAGATGAGCTGGAACTTAAGGATTTTTTTGATAAAATAAGCAATCTCTTCTTCTTTACCTTTGGCTTTATATTCTGCAACAAATCTGGTAACTGTTAAATTTCCACCCATTAAACCAACTAGTAAGAGTACCCCAATTAACCAAATAAAGTAGCTATAAATACCAGAACTATACGGACCTAAGACCCTGGCTATTAAAACTGTAAGTAGGAAACTCACAGTTAAGCTTATGATTGTGTTAGAAAGGTTCCAGAAAGAATTTGATAAAACTTTGGAGGTATTACTCATCTTTTTTTTGCATAATCCAGATTATTTCTATATAGAAAATAGGTAATACTTTTGCCAATAAATCTGGCAGACTCTTAAATCTTTGAAGGAAAAAAGACATAAATTTTGTTGCTAGCAAATTAATAAATCTTTTTCCTGCACCTAAATCAGTAAAATCTCTAAATAAGTTGATATTAGTTTCTCTTTTAAGAATCTCAAAATTTATTTTTTTACGTCTGTAGTATGAAAAATAATGTTCCTTGGTAAAATAACCCATTGAAAACTAAGTAAAATATGATCTGTTACTTGGATCCTGAAAGCTACCAACACTGTAAACATGATGCATACGACCATCTAGAATTCCGCCGCCTTTTAAGATTCGATGAATTTCCTCTAAAACTTTTATTCTTAAATTTACATCAAAATGCTCTAAGACCTGATAAAGATAAATTTTATCTACACTACTCTTTTTAAACGGGTAAGGAATTTTTTCTAGATTATGAATAACATCAACCCCTTTAAGGGAAGTGTAATCTACTCCTATTGCACCAGGTTGCTTATTCAAACCACACCCTAAGTCTAAAACTAAATCTTTTTTACTCATAAAAGTTTGCTTATTATCTCTTTGGCAATAATCTCAGATGATAAGTTATTTTTTATAAACTTAACAGCATCTTTATTTTCATCTTGACTATTTTTAAGCAAAAAAATAATTTCTTTTAATAATCTTTTTTTATTATTTTGTATAACACTCCCTAACTTATTTTTTATGATAAGTTCAGAAACACCTACTTTTTTATAAGTTAAGGTTTTTTTTCCAACGGCTAAAGCCTCAAGAATTGACATTCCAAATGACTCGTACTTTGAGGGGCTAACGAAAATGTCACAAGATGAATAATATTTAGGTAAGTCTTTGTAATTTACCTCACCTAATAATTCAATATTATCCAAAAGATTTAAACCTTTTGCCTTTTTAAGCAAAAATTTTTTCATTGAACCATGATATTGGCTATCTTTACCTATAAATCGGTAGATTATACTTGGAAACTTTGACTTAACTTCTCTTAAACTCTCAAATAGATCCAGCACTCCTTTTTTAACTTCTAATCTTCCAACAAAAAGTACAACAGGTCTTTTATTTTTTTTAAACTTAGAGGGCTTAAAAAGATGAGTATCTATTGGATGAGGAATTATTTTAATCTTTTTTCTTGTTATTTTTAAATCTGACAAGGCATCCTTTGCAATAACATCACTAGCTGCTAGCGTGAATTGTGCTCTTTTAGCGGTTTGAGACTCAAGAAAACTAACTATTTTTGCTACCAAGCTAACATTTTTTTTATCCAACTCTAAAATTTTTTTAAGATGAGTGTGAAGTGTGATAACAAAAGGCTTTTTTGTAAGAGATAAGAAAAAAAATGGTGCTTCCCATTCAGGACCTTCAATTAAATCAAAGCTATATTTTTTATCTAGTTCTAAAATCTTTGAACTAACTTTAAAACTCCTGTCTAAGACTTCTACTAAGTATGAGAGTCCAAAAAAATTAGATATTTTTAAAAGTAAAAATACCAGAACACTTTCTTTTGACAGTGACAGGAGTGTGATGTTGTTATCTAAATACTTTTGCTCAGTCAGCTTCTGATCTATAATAAATACAGCGTGTCCTAGTCTGGCAAATCCTTGAGCTAAATTATAGGTATAAGCTCCTATTCCATCAGTTCCTCCATCTCTTGGATAACCAGTTGTTATTAGACAAATATTAAGTTTTTTCTCTAACATGCTCAAATTCTAACAAATTTAAGAGAAAATAGCTTTGTTTGAAGATTAATGCTTAACTTTGATGTGATTGTGGAACCACTCCGACTCGAACGGAGGACCTGTCCGATGTGAACGGACCGCTCTACCAACTGAGCTATGGCTCCTATCCGCAAAAATATTAACACTTTAACTATTGCAACACAAACTTTCTCTTGAGATAATTTCCTCTATGGATTATCTACCTATTGGAGGTTACAAAGAGACCCAAAGTAGCTCGTATGGATCAAAAATAATTGAGTTTATTCAAACGCTTGCTGTTTTCGCTGCAATTGCTGTTGCTATCTATGTTTTTATTGGGCAACCACACAAAGTTTCAGGTTCTTCTATGTTTCCTACTCTTCATTCTGGTGATTATATTTTAACCGATAAGTTAAGTTATCGTTTTCGTGAGCCTCAAAAGCAAGAAATTATTGTATTTAAAAACCCACGGGAAGAAACTCAGGACTTTATAAAAAGGATTATTGCTGCACCCAAAGATAAAGTCAAAGTTGAAAACGGGAGCGTCTACGTAAACGGTAGTGTCTTAAGTGAATCTTATTTAAAAACTTCCCATTTAAGTACGACTGGTTCGTTTTTAAGCGAGGGTAGAGAAGTAATTATACCAGAAAATAGGTACGTAGTTATGGGAGATAACAGAGCTGCATCTTCTGACTCTAGAGAGTGGGGTTTTATAACTAAAGAAGAAATTATTGGTAAAGCAATTTTTAGGTATTGGCCACCAAACGCTTTAGGGTTGATTATTAATTAAGAAATTTCATTTTGAAAATACTCAGTAATCGCCCGGTAGATCTTTTGTACTTTTTCGTTTGTAATATCTGGTTGACCATCTAAACGAATCTCAAGTCTTGCACCAGTTCCTGATAAAACATACCTAACCTTTGCCAGCTTCTCACCATTTGTTAAGCACTTAATTAAGCCTTCCTCAATCCTGTCTATATCTTCATTAACTATTCTCATTGACTCAAGTTTTGCGCCTTTTTTAGGAGCAATATTATGATGGGATTTCATCCTTCTGACTAACTCCTCAGTACCTCTTACTGATAAGTTTCTTCTTAAGACCTCTTTATACGCTTCAATAATTAAATGCGGATCTTCCAAAGAAGCTAAAGCCCTAGCATGACCTTCTGTAGTTTGCTCAGACATTAAAGCATCTTTTAGCGCATCTGGTAAAGTTAGTAGTCTAATGGTATTAGATATATAGGCTGGACTCTTACCGACTCTTTGAGAAATTTCGCTATTAATCATATCGAATTCATCCATCAATCTCCTATAAGCCTGGGCTCGCTCAAGTGGGTTTAAGTCTATACGTTGAACATTTTCTACAATAGCCATTTCTAACATTCCCTGTGGAGTAGTCTCTCTGATTACAACTGGAATTTTCTTTAATCCCACTAACTTAGCGGCTCTCCAACGTCTCTCCCCAGCAATCAGCTGATAACCAGCAGGGGTTTTGGCAACTACCAAAGGTTCTAAAATACCGTGTTCTCTAATTGATTCTGCAAGTTCTGCTAAAGATTCTGGAGTAATTAAACCTCGAGGTTGAAGTGGGTTTGATTGCAATAGGTCAATGTCTAACTCAAAAATATGGTCGTTAGGAGTTATTTGATCATCCATTATTAACAATATCTATAACTATCCTGCCTAATCTCTTTTTAAACTGAACTAAACCTGTTGAAAGGGCATAAATAGTAAAATCATTGCCTAGTTTAGTACCTGATCCGGGATAATATTTTTTTCCTTTTTGTCTAATAACAATACTCCCCTTTTTAGCTTTTTGACCACCAAAAAGTTTTACTCCTAGCCTTTTGGATATAGAATCTCGATTAGTTTTTGCTGCTGAACCTGCTTTTTTATGTGCCATTTTATCTTCTGTAAAAACTACTGTCAATCCTTCGGCCTGCTCAGGATTGTCTTCGACCTCTTCGAGAGCCTGAGGGCTCCTCAGAGCCTCGAATGGCCTGAGCTCAGACCGAAGGGATACTGATCAATACCAAGTATAACTTGGTGAAGTCGAAGTATCAACTCATTCCTTTTCACGCTTTCTAGTACTTTTAGTATCATTCGCTAAAGCTATTTTGCTCATTTTTTTTCTAAACCCAACTACTTTTCTAGTATTTGCTTTAGATTTATAAGTTGCAACTCTTACTTTTTTTCCTTGCAAGTTTTCTAGGACACTAAAGGTTAGTTTGTCATTCAAATAAGGCGTTCCAACTTCTATATCTTCATCTTCAGCTTTAAGAAGAACCTTACTGTTTTCTAAAGTCTTTATATCCCCAAGGTAATCTACTAATAAAGGCAGATCAGGTAAAACCTTAAACTGCTTCCCAGAAATTTCAACAACTAAATATCTTAACATAGCCACAAATTGTACCTTTAAAAGCTAATTGTGTCAATCTCTTTTCTTTTTAATCCAAACTTATACACTGAAGTTATAAATGCAAGAGATAAAAGGGTTATCACCATTGAGCTTCCACCATATGATAAAAGTGGTAGGGTTATTCCAGTAATTGGCACCAACCCAATATTCATCCCGATATTGACAAATATTTGAAAAAATAACATATTCATAACACCGATAACTATTAACTCACCAAATCTATCTCCAACTTTTGATAAAAGATGAAAAAGAGTAAAAAAGATAAATAAGTAAAGTGACAAAACTATCAGTGAGCCTATAAAACCTAACTCTTCTGCTATAAAAGCAAATATAAAATCAGTTCTAAATTCTGGTAAAAACTGCAGCCTTGACTGTGTACCTCTACCTAAACCTCTTCCTAAAATCTGTCCTGAACCCACTGCAATTGTAGATTGAATAACATTATAACCTACCCCTAATGGATCTTGATCAGGATAGATAAAACTTAAGAGTCTTTGTTTTTGATATTCTCTCATAAATAACCAGCCTAATGGTGCAATTGTCAACCCTAAGATACAAATTAACACCAGTTTTACCGTTGAGATATTTGAAGCAATTAACATAGTAGCCCAGATAAAACATAAAGTTAGCGTTGTCCCTAAATCAGGCTGCAGGAAGACTAAAAAAGCAACTGGTAGAAAAAAGGATAAACTTTTAAAGATATTTTTCCAGCTTGGTAAATTCTCTGACCAAAATTTAGCCAAGAGTAAAATTAATGCCAGTTTTCCAAACTCTGATGGCTGAAAATTAAAGGAACCTATACTAATCCATCTCAGCGAACCTCTAGTTTCAATCCCCAATATGAAAACTATTACTAAAAAAATAATTGTTAATAAATAAAATGGGACTATCATGTTTTTTAAAGATCTATAATCAAAATTACTTAAAAGAATAAAAAGTAAGAATCCTACTGAAGCAAAGATGGCCTGAAGTACTGCTTGCTCAGGATCTGAAGTATAAATAACTACCACACTTAAAATAGATAGTAAAAAAGCAGGAATAATCAGCATTAAGCTCTTTTAATTTCTAAAGATTCACCTTTATTTATCATGGTTGCATTTGTGGACTTTAGGATCTGCTGCTCAAATTGTGCAGACCAATTAGGAGCCAAAATTTCAATTTTATCCTGTAAAGTAAGGCCAGTTTCCTTCCTTAACTGTTGAATTTGCCTGATTAAACTCCTAACATCTCCTTCTTCTTGAAGTTCAAGAGTAATTTTTGTGTCCAAACTTACTGTTAACTTATCATCTGAGGACTTTTGATACCCAACAGTTTTAACATTTAACTCTTCAGCAATAATTTTTTCTAAATCCTCAGGAAGTTTCACTTTTCCTTTGTAAGTAACTAGACTTAATGGTTGTCTTAGCTTAATCCCTGTTTCTTTTCTTAGTGCATGACCTTTTTCAACTACTTCACGCACTAGTCTCATATCTTTGATTAATTTGTCATTAAGTAAGCTTTGATCACCTGTAGGATAATTGGTTAAATGCACTGAACTCTCATCAGTTAGGTTTGTATACATTTCTTCAGATATAAAAGGCATAAATGGAGCAAGCAGTTTAGAAAGGGTCACTAAATTTCCATACAGAATTCCTAAGGTTAAATTCCTATCTTTCTCATCAGCTAAGGGTCCGACCCTATCCCTAATTCTTCTGATATACCAGGTAGATAAATCATTTACTATAAAATCTTCAATGGCTCTTGATGCTGTTGCGACGTCATATTTTTCTAAAGATTTAT
>CAZMNS010000012.1:0-11394 GCA_964567705.1 uncultured Gammaproteobacteria bacterium
GGGTAAAAATTTAGCAACCTCTCTTAAAGTTTCATTTTTAGGGTAAGTTAGAGTTCCTGCAAAAGAGATTAAAAACTTTTTTTCTATTGCTTTTTTAGCTATTTCTAAATCTCCGCTGAAACAATGCATTATTCCTTTTGTATCATCAAGATGTTTCCATATATCATCCCAACCGTCTCTACAATGAATAATTAACGGCAGATTTAATTTTTGAGAAAGTTTAACTTGAGATAAAAACAGCTTTTTCTGCAGAGCCTTTAGCTGAGTTAATGAAAGGGAAGGGGGAGTAAACTCAGGGATAAAGTTGTAGTCCAAACCACACTCTCCAACAGCAACCACTTTTTGAGGATTTTTTAAATACGCCTCCTCTAGTCTATCTATGTCACTCTGTATGGACACATCAGTATTAGTTAAATATTTAGTTGCCTCGTGAGGATGAATACCAATAGTTGAATAGACCTGTAGTCCTCTGCTAGAAAGCTTATTTTCAACCTGCTTTAAAGCTTGTAAACTTGTTTGAGTATCAGTTCCAATATTAATAATAGTTGTCACCCCAGCCTCAATAGCCCTGCTTACAACTTGATCCAAGTCATCTTTAAAAGAGTCCCAAAATAAATGGGCATGTGTATCAGTTAGCATAATTGCTTAAGATTATTATTTGAGTGCTTCTACTAAAAATGTAAGCCAGGTAGTTTTCTCACTCATTTTTTTAATATCTTGCTTAAGGATCCCAAATCCATTTGTTTTAAGCAAGCTTGCAAATTCCTCTTGAGAATAAAAGGCAAAAAACCTTTGATCAATTAAGCCTTCCCCCTGACCCTCCTTAACTGAGATAAATCCAACACCTTTAGGGCGTGTAACTCTATGTAACTCCTCTAGAGCTTGACGGACCCTATTTTTAGGAAGGTGAAGTAACACTGCAGATGCCCAAAATCCTGCAAAAGAATTTTCTTTGAACGCTAAATCATAAGCACTCATCCTGAGAAATAGAGCTAATGGGTTGTTTAATCTAGCTTGAGTTAAAAAACCTGCAGAAATATCAATTCCCACATACCTGTAACCTAAGGCTATAAGCTCTTGTGCATCTCTTCCTCCTCCACAACCAATTTCTAAAACTCTACCTTGAGGTAGATAGCTTTGGAACCTATCCATCTCCAGGCCCCAGAATCGGGTAGTTGAATGGTTAGCAGACCAAGTTTGAGCCATGTCATCGTAAGTTTCAATAGTAATTCTTTCTTCAGGAGTAAGTCTATATTCCATAATTACTGAATTCTAGGAAACAAAGGTTCTGCGGATTTGATTTGGCCAGAGAATTGTTTTAGGATTTTTTCTGATGTTTCTGGTAAAAATGGTTTTAAATTAAAAGCAATTCTTTGAATAAGTCTTACTAGTTCATCTAAATCCTCTTTTAAGGCTAAGCCTTCCTTTTCCCAAGGCTTTTCCTCATTTACTCTTTTATCAGCTAAACTAATAGTTTCCCAAATCCAAGATAAAGCTTCATTAAATTTATATTCTAAAATTTTCTCTTCTACCTCTGGATCAAAACTTGTAGGTAACTCTGGTATTTCAAAATTAATTTTTTCTGCCAGTTTTGCAACTCTTGCTACTAAATTCCCTAACCCATTTGCTAAGTCAGCATTATAAACTTCCTCAAATCTTTCAATAGAGATCTCTCCATCCTCATCTAATGGGATTTGTGATAAGAGGTAATATCTAAAAGGTTCCAATCCATATTTTTCAACCATCTCAAATGGATCTATAACATTGCCTAAAGTTTTGGACATCTTTTGTCCACCAGGTGCCATAACAAATGAGTGAATTAATACCTTTTTAGGTAAGCTCAGATTTGCAGATAAAAGCATTGCAGGCCAATAAACAGTGTGGAATCTGTTAATATCTTTTCCAATAATATGTAAATCAGCCGGCCACCATTGTTTAAAACTATTTTCATCCAGCCCAAAACCAATTCCTGTTATATAAATCGCTAGGGCATCAAACCAGACATAGATAATTTGATTCTCATTTCCAGGGACAGGAACACCGACTCCTTTAGCCCGCTCCTTAGATCTAGAAATACTAAAATCTTCCAAACCAGCTTTAATAAAAGAGAGCGTTTCAGCCCGCTTATTAGCTGGAGTGACTCTAAACTCATTACTTTCTATTAAAGATGTTAATTTTTCCTGATATTTAGAGAGTTTAAAAAAATAATTTTCTTCTTCAACTACCTCAGGTTTGGTTTGATGGTCTGGACAAAGACCGTCTTTTAACTCCCGCTCAGTTTTAAAAGATTCGCAACCAATACAATATAATCCAGTGTAAGTTTTTTTATAAATATCTCCTGCTTCTTCACATAATTTCCATAATTTTTTCACACCTGGCCAATGTTTTTCTTTATCAGATCCGCGCTGAAATATATCTAGATAGATGCCAAGTTTGTCATAAGCCTCTTTGAAAACCTGGGAATTTCTATCAAGAAAGTCTTGAATAGGAACACCTTCCTTTTCAGCAGCTTGGACATTTTTGAGGGCATTTTCATCAGCACCAGAAAGCAAAAGAGTTTTCTCTCTCAAAAAATCATGGTATCTTCTCACAGTATCTGCCTGAAAATATTCTAGAGCATGGCCAATATGTGGCTTGCCATTAACATAAGGTATAGCTGTTGTAATATAAAATTTAGACATTTTTTAGTCTCCTTTACTTTTTAAGCTTTCTGGTTCAACCATTAAAACAAAAGCTCTTTTTTCTGCAATAGGTCTATGTCTTAATCCTTTAGGTATAACAGTTCCTTGACCTTCGGACAATTCTATTAAGCCGTTGTCAGTCTCTATTGTTATAGTCCCACTATATACTAAGAAAAATTCATCTTCTTGCTCATGAATATGCCAGTGATATTCACCTTCAAAAATTGCAGCTCGTAAAACTTGCCCATTGAACTTTGCTACATCTACAGGAGACCATGACGATGTAATACTATTTTCTATTCTACCAAGGTCATACTCTTTCATCTTCTGCCTCCAAGATTTTTAAGTTTAGGGATTTTAATTTGCCTTGTCAAACTTGGTTTAAGTAAATTAACTAAAAAAACAACAACTAATAAAACTAAACCAGCTGTTAAAATGTTTAAATAATTAGATGCTTTAAGCACTAAAAGCATAATTAGTCCCAATCCCACTATAAAGCTTCTTGGTAGATATTTAAAAATTAAATTAGCTACAAAAGTAAAAAAGACTAGAAGGGGAATAAAAAAAATTAGAATCTGCCAAGTTTGAGCCTCTTGCCAACTCTTTGGTGGCTCCACAAAATAGATAACACCCCCCAAAGTCGTAAGTGAAATAAGTAAAATTAAAAACCTTCTTAGAACCATTAACTAATTTTAACTTAAATCCCCACGATCTCAAAAGTAGAACCAATAGCCCCTTTTGAAACCTCAATCCTTACTGGAAACTCTTCTTTTAATTCCTCAATGTGAGTAATAATTAAAATTTTCTCAAAATCATCTTTAATAGTATCTATTACCTCAATTAGCCTAGTTCTGCCTGATTGATCTTGAGTCCCAAACCCTTCATCTAAAACTAAAAATTGTAATTTAGCCCCAGCTCTGTGAGTTAGTAACTTTGAAATAGCTAACCTTATTGCCAAATTTACCCTAAAAGCTTCTCCGCCTGAATAAAGTTCATAAGCTCTCTCTCCCATCTCATCAGAGATAATAATATCTAAAGTTTCGATAATCCCAGGCACTTTTTCACCACCGGCCTGCCCTGAGCGGAGTCGAAGGGTTTTAGTTTCTTTTTGGGTAAGTAAGCTAACCTTCATTCTCCCATCAGTTAATTTATCGAGCAAATTGTTTGTTTCATCCTCAATTTCCGGTATAGCATTTTCTATTATCATCGCCTGAATACCCTTTTTCCCAAAAGCTAGGGCCAATTCTTCATAAATGGATTTTTCTTCAGATAACCCTTTTTTCTTTTTGAGTTGTTCAATAAGTAATTTTTCCATCTGTTTTGCTCTGCTCATTAGTTCTGTTGCGCGTCCGAGCAGACTTCTAGCTTGTTTCTCTTCTGATTTTAATTTCTCAAGTAAGCTTTCTTTTTCGAGTAATTTTTCAAAAAGATTTCTATCTTCTTTAATCTGTGGGAGTTTGCTGAATTCTTCTTTCAGGATGTTTACCTGTTCATTTTTGGATTTAAAAAGGCCGCGCATTTCTTCAACTACTTTTTTCTCAGATTCCAAACTGGCACTATCCTTTAGTAGCCCTTCTTTTTTAAGCTGTAAACTCTCAAGCTTTAATAAATCAGTTTCCAGTTGCTTTAATTTATTTTCATCGATATCAAAAGAGTTTAAATTAGTCGCAATTACCTTAATTTCTTTCTCTTTGTTTGTTAAATCAATTTTTTTAATTTGTGAGTTTAAATCTTCAATCTCTTTTTCTATTTTTTTTGAGATTTTTATTTTATTTTCTTTATCAATCTCCTGATTACAGGTAGGGCATTTCGCGCCCTCTTTTTTTAAACCCTCTTTTTTTTGCAAAAGCAGATTTTTACTTTCTTCAAAAGTTTTTCTTTCCTGCAACTTAAGAGAGTAGTCTGCTTTTAAAGAAAGTAATTTTTTCTCTATTTCTAGTTTTTCTTGAAATTTAGTCTTTAGGTCGTTTAAATCTTTCTGTGAGTTTTTTAAACTTGCTACTTCTTCATTTAAGGGTTTTAAAGAAGTAATGCTTGCTTCTAGGGATTTGATCCGCAAAGCACGCATTTTTCCCTGCTCAATTATTTTTTGTAGTTCATCTTTTTGAAGTTTTAAGTTTTCTTCCAGCTTTCTCCTCTGCTCTAGATTTAATTCATAAATATCTTTTTCTTTTTGGAGAATTTTTAACTCATCCTCTAGGGCTTGAATTTGTTTTTCAGATGAGGAAACTTGAAGTTCTGCCTCAATTAACTGCTTTTTACTCTCTTCTTTTTGAGATAGTTCAGTCTCAATCTCTAAAAGCTGGTACTCAAGTAAAGTTAGTTTAGATTGAGCCTCTTTAGCTTTCTCCTTAGCCTTTTCTTCTAAAAGATCATAATGATCAAGTCCTAAAATATCAGCTAGGATCC
Organism: uncultured Gammaproteobacteria bacterium; assembly: GCA_964567705.1. GTDB lineage: Bacteria > Patescibacteriota > Microgenomatia > Daviesbacterales > UBA10151 > CAZMNS01. The sequence continues at coordinate 5,091 of CAZMNS010000012.1, forward strand.
TTTTTCTGTCAGTTGGACCTTTAGTAGTAAACTCATCTGCATGACCTTGGCGCAAAAAGGAAGAATTAGTAAAGGTTTCAAAGGTTAAATGAAGCATATCAATAATTTTTTGCTGAGTAGCTTTAATTGTTCCCTCAGTTAAGTTGTGAGAGTTGCTCCAAAGCTCTAAAGCAGTATTTCCACCTGATTTTTTAGTTCTTTTTCGCTTTACAATAAACTCTTGTCCATCAAGTTCAAAGATAAACTCAACCTGCATCTCTTTAGCGCCTAACCTAACCAGATCATCTGAGGAATCTCCTGCTCTGGAGGTTCCCCAAAGGCACCAGGTAATAGCATCTAAAAGTGAGGATTTACCAGCTCCATTAGGACCTGAGATAGCAGCTAAGTGAAAGGAAGTAAAATCCAGCTCAGGTGAAGCTTCTCCATAACTGGTGAAGTTAGATAGTTTTAATTTAATTGGTATCATTGATTAATGATTAATGATTGATGATTGATGATTAATGAATGTTTTGGTTTTTCTGATCAGTCCTTGTAACAACTGATGTGTTACATTTGCTTGTTCACTTAATTCTTCAAACTCTTTGTCAGATAAATAATTTACATCTCTTGCAATCAATATAAAGTTTTTTAGTTCACTTAACGAGCCTTGGGATAGATAATAAAATTGAGCTTCTTCTTTATAAGTTTGCCTGCCAAAACCTTCGGCAATATTTGCTGTTATAGAAGCAGATGATCTCCTCATTTGATCAACCAAAGAGTAGGTTTCTTCCTTAGGGAAGTTTTTAGTAAATTTATAGATCATTAAAACTAATTCATGCCCTTTTTGCCATGCATTTAAATCTGTGAAAGTATCTATTTTCCCATTCTTCATATTCGTTAATCCTTAATCTTTAATCATAAATCATGGTTAGTAATAATCTGATTTTTGACCATCTAATAACTTTGAAGCATATTCTTCTAGTATCTTTTGTCTTTCAGTTGTAGTCTTTTTAGCTTCAAAATATTTTTTTAAAGCTTGAATTGATGTTAAACTTTCTACCTCTATTCCATCTATTCTAACCCGCTCTATCCTTTCTACATTTCTAGAGATCCCAGCAATAAAATGAGCATTAGATAAAGCCTTTTTAATTTTATCCATCTGGATTTCTTCCTCGCACTCAGCTGGGATATTAATAATTACCTTTACTACTTTCTTATCAATTGAGTGCTTAGCAATTTCATCTAAAATGGTTTGGGTTGGGTTAGGGTCGGACCCTTTTAGATTGACAGTGATGGTGAGGAATGTACGGCAAGGAGTAGGGATAAATTTAAAAGTTGCTATAAATGTCATCCCGAACTCGCCCGCCCTGAGCGAGGCCGAAGGGTTTCGGGATCTAGATTCTGAATCAAGTTCAGAATGACGCTTTCTTGTTTCATCTATATTGACTAGGCAGATTCCTTTTTCTTCTTTTTCTTCTCCAAAATCAATTCTGTGGGGGGAGCCTGCATAGACAACTAAAGGATCTTTAGACAAACATTGGTGTTTGTGGATATGACCTAAGGCCACATAAGATAGCTTTTTCTCCTGGAGTATAGATAAAGGAATTGTGACATCATTTGCAATAGCCATTCCTTTTTCACTTCCATACTCGCTACCTATTACCTCACAGTGTGATAAAAAAATAGCAGGGGAATCGGATTTTATTCTGTCATATAAAAGACGAAGCTTTCCTGCTACTTCTTTGTAATCATTTTTATGAAGCCAGGGAAGAGTAACAATTTGAAGAATCCCAGATTTTGTAGGTATTTCTAATAGTTCTGGAGTTCTGGAGACCCAAACATTGTCTATCTCTAGTGCTGAATAAATATCCAAAGTATTAGCTTTACCTTCAGCATTTGGGGTGTCGTGATTTCCTGCTACTAAAACCACTGGTATTTTTTTGGCAAGCCGCCTGATCCTTTCGCCAAAGCCTCGCTGTTGAGTGGGATTAGGATCCCTGGTTTTATAAGCATCACCGGCAAAGATAACTGCATCAACCCTCTCTTTAATTGCAGTATCAACAATAAAATCAAAGGTTTGCAAAAAATCAATTAATCTGGTAGAAAGGCCGCTTTTGGGATCAAGTTTGGAGTAATTCTCCATACCTATATGAATATCAGCAAAGTGAAGTAGCTTCATTGGATAAAGATTACGTTTTGCGCAAGCAAAAGACAAGCCATCTAGCGAGCGCGAAGTATAATATATCACAAACTGAGACGCGAAGCAGGTGCTTATAGCATTCCCTTAAAGGCCCCCATTATTACATGATTTCTATATCCTCTTGGATCTTTAATATCAAAAATAGCTGTTTTTTTAAATAAAGTAGCTAAATAATCTCTCAACTTTTCCCCCTCACCCCTCACCTTTTTAGTATGAGCAGGTCTATTGAAGACCATCGCTCCTTCTTTTTTTAAATGGGGCAATAGTTTTTCTATAAAGCCTGGTTTATTACTTTCAAGGGAGATATAAGGTGGTTTACCTGTAAAGATATCAATAATAATACAATCAAAGGTTTTTCTTGATCAAATAATTTGTATGCATCAGCAATCATCAGGTCATAGTTAGTTAATTTATCTAACTCAAAAAACTCCCTGCAACAAAGAACAATATTTTTATCTATCTCAACAATAGTTTGATGGATTTTAGGGTTTAGTTTATTTATTAAACTAGAAACTGTGTTTGCTCCTAACCCCAGCATTAAAACTTTAGGGTTTTTCTTACCATTACAAAATTTGACAGTTTCCTTTGCTACTTTATACCAATAACTTTTTTTAATACTTTCTTTCTCAGTAGAAACTCCTTGTTCATAAACGCCTATGGTTAATAACTTCTCGCAATTATATTTTTTAAACACTTTTATTTTGCCAAATTTAGAATCATACTCTTTTAATTTTCTGATATTAACTCTCCATAAAGCTAAAATTAAAAGAGGAATTAAAATTACTGGAATTAAAACAGCTAAATCCATAATTAACTCAATAAACTGGCTAAGCTGTAAAAGATTTTAAATGGTAAGCTATAAAACTTAATATAAGAAGGCGGGTATTCAACAATTTCTCCGTGGAACCTTCTTTTGAATTCTGAAAATTTTACCCAGCGCCTTCGTTCTTTAGGATATCTTGGGTCGTATATTGCTTCAAAATCAAACACCTTTAGATTTAGCTTTTTAGCTAGTTTAAATGCTTCCCAGGCTAGAAAATAATTGGCTAAGGTTTGATAACCTCGCGCTAAAATACCAGTTTGAGTATAAAACATAACCTGCTTATCATAAGCTAACCAAAGTCCAGCTAGAGGGTATTTGTTGCCTTTTTCTAAAGCAAATAAAAGGTATGAAGTCTTTTTATAAGAGTTCATCTTTTTATAAAATTCGCTATATCCAGGGATAAAAAACTTTTTCATCTTAGTTAAGCTAACCAAAAGATCAAAAAATTTTCTAAACTCTAAATCAGTCTTTTCTTTTTTTAAATTTATTATTTTTAAATCTAAGTTATTAGTTTGGGATTTTCTAATATTTCTTCGAGCATTTTCTGAAAATGATTTAAACAGCTTATCTAAAGACTGGGTCAGATCTAGTTTAATAGTAGCTGTGTGAGAATAGTGCATTTTAGATATCTCATAGCCATGTTTTAGATAATCCATATCTTTAAATCTATATAAATGAGGTTCGACAATTGCTGATAAGGCATGATATTTTTTAGCTACTTGATCAATTTTTTTAAAAGTAATAGGAGCGATCGGCCGTTGGATTTTAATAAAAGAAAAAGGCAGATAAGGAATTTTACGGATAAAGACTTGAGTTTTATCAGCCCATTCAACCTGCCAACCGATCCCTTTCATATACTCTCCCCACTGAGGTGATTGACGAGGGTCAGGGGCTTTTAAAATTAAATTATTCATCCCACAAGCTTTAAAAGTAGCGCTTTGAGCCAGATATTTTTATCAAAAACCGCAAAAGTCTGATAGACAATTGGCTTTAATATTAGATCAAAGGTTCCTAAATACTCTACCAACTTACCGCCATAGCCTGCCTTAAATCTATGAAACCCTTGCCAGGGATCTTTAGGGGATGCATTTGGTCCAAGTGCGCCCCAAAAATCAAGTTTTTTTAAGTTTAAACTTTTGCCAAGTTTTATAGCCTCCCAAGCAACTAAGTTGTTAGCCATCACATCTTTATGTAAAGTTGTTGAGCCACCATAAGGATAATAGAGTGTATCTTTAAAGTTAATTAACATCCAAGCAACCAAAGGGGTTTTTTGGTAATAGCCTATTAAAAACCTGGCCATCTTAGCCTCTTTAAGAGTCTTCCAGACCTTTTTGTGGTAACTTTCGTTATGACCTAGATATTTTTGCCTTTTAGTTGTTTCAAAATATAACTTTAAATAGATCTCTAAGGCTTTATCGTCATCTCTTATCTCTACTTTTACTCCTTTTTTTTTGGCCAACTTAATGTTATATCTTGTTTTTGAATGCATAGCTTCCAATAACTGTTGTTCAGTTTTTGTTAAATCCAGAATAAAATTATGTTTAGTAAATAACGGCTTGGATGATGGGGTAAATTTTCTATCAATTTGATCCGCCATCTGGCGGGATGAAATTTGAAATTTTTCAATATCTGACTCTAATTTGATGAATGCGCAATTCTGCTCTGAACCTATTTTAGATAAAACTTCTGATAACTCTTTGCTTGGAAAGGGGCCTTTAGGCAGATAACCAACGTAATAAGAAGTTAAAGGAATTTTATGAAAGCTGATTTGAAAAGCGAGGGTAAGTTTATTATTTTTATAAAGGCCATACCTTAAAAGCTTAACTCCCATCTTTTTTCTAAACTCTCCCCATTGCCAAGATTGCATAATATGGGAGACATGAGTATCATAAACTTTCTTTTGCTTCTCAGTAATTAGCCTTAAATCCATGCGATCATTGTACCAAACTTTCTTTTTTTAGCTATTTATGCTAAATTATGGCTCATGGCGGAGAGACGTGGTCTTATAGTAGCAATCATAGTGGTTATTCTAATTTTGAGCTTATTAGGTGGGATGATCTATTTTTTGACAGGCAGGTTAGGAATCAGACAAAGATTATTTGGTTCGCAAAACCCAGTACCTAGCATCCAAAATGAAGCTTCACCTTCTGTTGGCACTCTAGGAGCTACAAATTCAGGTGATAATGTTTATCAAGCAAACGGGTTTCAATTAATTATTCCTCAAAATTGGGGGGTTTTAGTTTGCAGTAACTCTTCTAACTTTGAATTTGACCCTTACACTCCAGGAAGAATTTCTACTGTTTGTACTAGCGCTCAAAAGGAAGTTACAGTTTTAGTTAACAGCAACTTTCATTGCCAAGGAGATAAAGTTAATATTGGTCCGTATCAGGTTTTAAAGTTTAGAAGAGATGCAGTAGTTTCCAATACTGGGGAGAGGGTTACAGAATATAATTGGTGTTTTAGTGCTAAGGGTAAAAACTTTTCTATCTCTCATCGGGTTTCACCCACAGGGGGTTTAGCAACTTCGACAGATGACCTCTCCAGCCAAATTGAGGCAATTATTGCTTCTATCCGCTAAATTAAAAATTTGTTAACATGAAGTTTATGCAGCATGGCTCTGTCCCTTTAGCTTTTTTGGGAGTAGTCGTTTTTATTCTAGTAGTTGCAGCAGGGATAGTATATTTTAGTCAAAAACCACAACTCCAAAACCAACAACCATCATCCACCCCTACCCTAACATCTTCTGAAAGTACTAAAATTAACGATCAAGAAAAAGCTAGGATTGATCTTTGGATTGAGGAGAGCAGTTTAAATCAATATGGAGATCCTAAAGACACAGCTTACACAGGTGGCACTCCTTTATTTAATGAGGTAACAGGAGAGAGTATAGATAGGTATGAGTATATCTTAAAAAGTAATCCAGACAGACCATGGAATAACTAAATGCAAAAAGGATTTGCTGGAATTTTAATTTTACTAGCCGTAGTTGGAAGTTTAGTAATTCTAGCAGGGGTTTCCTATTGGCTATATGCTTATGTGACAAGTTATAGTAAGTTAAACTCAGTCCCACTATTTAGACCCTCTGTTAATCAAAAAGAGGTTGGTTATCAGAAGGTTAATGATCTTGTATATCAAGGTAAGTACTTTTCCTTCACCTACCCAGAGCTTTACAAAGCTCAAGAAGATAGTGAGGAAGAGTTTTTTAAAAGAGGGAATGGAAATTTTAGGAAAAATTTTAGTGAGTTTGTAGGATATGCTCCAGGTGAGGTATTAACAGCAGTTGCTGTAATTGATAAAAGAGA
>CAZMNS010000013.1:0-11138 GCA_964567705.1 uncultured Gammaproteobacteria bacterium
AAAACAAGTAAGGATAAAACCATTAAAGATAAACTTAAAATTTTAAGTTTATCTGTAAGTAAAAGGCCTAAAAAAATTAAAGTTAAACTTAAGCTGTCTGCTAAATTAAAAACAGTAGAATATATAAGCAAAGGAGAAAGAATAAATAAACAAATCGCAAGTAGACTAAAGCTTAGCTCAAATCTTTTTCTTAACCAAAGATAAAAAGATGCTATTAAAATAAATCCAACTATGATCGTTGGTAACCTTACTGCAAAGTTATTCAGATTAAAAATTAAGATAAAAGGTATTCTTAAATAAGTAGCTAGGGTTGAAGAAAAGTTTTGATCAATTTTAAAAAGTAGTGGCCAGCGATTCCCATTTACATCTTTTCCAGTTTGTATTAGAGAAAATGCGCTATAACTTTCCTTTACTTCATTTAAAGTAATCGGAGCGCTAAATTGAAGTCTGACTAAAAACCCAAATAGAAATATTGCTAAAATTAAAACAAGTAAGGCAAGGTTAATTCTTTGAAGCATCTTGATCTGGGTTATGAATTAATTTAAATACTTTTACTCCAGCAAAGTCTTGCTCCATTTCTATTTTTGTCCAACCAAACCCAGCTATCTCATATTTTGGGTGTCCTACTGGTTGACATATCTTATCTTCACAAACTACAAAAAGTTGGTCAGTTATCTCAACCGGTACAACTTTTGGTTTATTCCCATAAAGATCTAGGTAGAACTGATAAGCAGAGTCATAGTTATGTTCTGCAATTAAAGCAAAATTAAACGGTTTATTGTTTGCTTGCGCTATTACAAATTTTGCAATATCTTGAGTTCTAAATAACTGATTATTTGGGGCGGCTTTAAGCGGACTTCTTTCTAAATTTATAACCGTTAATGCTACAACTAAAAATAAAATTAGTACAAAATTCAGGTATTTAATCTTTAAATTAGATAAAGTTAAATGTACTAATCCCCCAAGAAGCAAAAAGGGTAGCGGGTTTAAAAAACCTAGATAATGATCATAGATTGATTGTTTATATAACGCTAAACCTAAAACGCCAATAATTAACCAGGTACCTAACATTAAATAAGCCCACCCTAGTGTTTTTTTAAAAAATAACTTTTCTATTAACGCAAATAGCAATGGAATTAAAATTAGAATAGATAAAAATGTTGACCAAAAATTATATTCTCCAGTTAAATACCGCCCTGTTAGATTGTGAGTATAAATTGGAACCACTCTTTCAAATGTGTTTAAAGGATTTAAGTTAACTGTTGTCTCCCGAGCTGTAAAAAAGGTAGAAATTGCTCTGTAATTCATAAAATTATGTTTTAAGTCAAAGACTAAAAGAGGAGACATCAAGATTAAAAAAACAGCAATAGTGCCTATGGTTCCAAAAAATAAATGATTTGTTTTAAGTTTTCCACGCCAAATTAAACTTAACTCATAGAACCATAAAAGTCCAAAGATTGGTAGCAAAATCAAAGCCAAGTAATGCATCTGAATTGCAAATGCTAAAGAAACACCTGTTAGAATAAACCACCTAAAATCTCCGCTATTTTTAGCTTTGTAAAATCCCAATATTGCTAAAAGCGCAAAAAAAGGAGTAGGGTTTGGGTTCCAGCTTGAGCGTGAATAAATTATAGTGATTGGAGAGATTGCGTAAAGAAAGGCACTAATAAGCCCGGCACTTTTAGAAAACCAACTCTTGCCAAGAAAATATATTAAAAAAACTGATCCTACTCCTAGCAAGGAATTCATCATAGCAGCTGAAATTGGATTTAACCATGAGATCGCTAAAGGAATAGTCATCATATAATAATAAAGCGGCCCTAAATACATATTGCCAATTGAAGTTGGTGGGCCGATTAAGGGGATATCGAATTCTGTCAGGATTCTTTTAATCATCAAAGCATCCCTTCCTTCATCTCCTAAAAAAGTCATGTACTCATCAATTCGATAGATCCGCAGAAAAAGAGCAGTTAATAGTATCAAAGTCAGGAAAGCAAACTCTAACTTATTTTTTAATACCCAATTTTTGATTTTAAACATTAAAATAATTTAATCCAAAGTTTAATTAAATCAAAATATGACTTAACAATAACACTTATACTTGCACCAGTTGGACTTCCTTTTAATCTAGGATAGTGATTAACTCCCACTTGAGTTATTTTAAAACCTCTTTTTTTAATCTTAATTAAAAGTTCTGCGTTAATCATCGCTCCTCTGGTTGACTGTAACTGCCCAATACTATCTAAAACTTCTCTTTTTATCATTTTAAATCCACAATCTATATCTTTAACCCAAACTCCAAATAAAATAAAAACAGAGATCGCCCAACCTTTGGCAAAAAATAACCTTTGAGGGGGATCATTACGTTTGATTCTAAACCCAATAATGTAATCAGAAGTTTCAGTTTTTTCTAAAAATTTATTTACTTGCGAAAAATCAAATTGTCCATCTGCGTCAGTGTAGACAATCCAGTCATATTTGGCATTTTTAAATCCACTGCGAAGCGCTGTTCCATATCCCCCATTTTCCTGATTGATGATTCTAATATTAGGAAATTTTTTGGCTAAATTTTCTGATACTTCCTTGGTATTATCAGTTGAACCATCATTAATTATTAAAACCTCCCATTTTAAATCTAGCTTCTTTAAAACTTCTATAGTTTTGGAAACAGTTAAAGGTAAATTTTGAGCCTCGTTATATGAAGGCAAAAAAACAGAGAGACTTTTTCCTGGCATGTTTAATATGCTAACATCAAAGTAAGTTTATGGAAAGTTCTACGCAAACTATTAAAACCATTTTCTTGATTTTTGCAGCAACGTTATTAATTAATCTATTAATTTGGCTGCCTCATTTATTAAATTTAAGCAGTTTTTTAAGTTTAGATTATAGTAGTGGCTTTAATACAATTTTTAGAAATTATGATGGCATAGAATATATTGTAATTGCCAAGTCTTTTTATAACCCAGAACTTATAGCTAGTCTTCCACAATCACTTCCGGCAAATTATTATGCATCTCATTTTCCTTTTTATTCAGTACTTATTTTAATATTTGCTCCGCTTTTGGGGTTTTTAAAATCAATGATTTTTATTTCAACTTTATTTACTGCTCTTTCAGCAATTGCTTTCTATTTTCTTGTTCGTGACTTTAAACTTTCCCCTTCACCCTTAACCCTCTCTCTGATTTTTCTAATCCTTCCAGCCAGATGGGTTATTGTCCACAGCGTTGGCTCATCTGAGCCAGTTTTTATCTTTTTTATAATTACAGCATTTTATTTTTTCTTAAAATATGAGGCAATTAATAAGTGGCTTTATATTTACCTGGCAGGACTTCTTGGTATGGCTGCCCAAATAACTAGACCCCCAGGAATACTACTATTTATTTCTTTATCTTTATATATACTCTGGAGTTTAAAGGGTCGGACCCTAGATCAGGCTATAAGAACAGTCTTTCCATATTATCCCCTTATTTTTATTCCCTTAGGTTTGCTTGGAATTTTTTATTGGTTTGGAATCTCTTACAATGATTTTTTTGCCTTTTTTCATAGTGGTGATAATATTCATCTAACTTTTCCTCCCTATCAAGTTTTTAATATTAATCAATATTGGGTAGGAGAGGCCTGGCTTGAAGATATTGTCTTAATTTTACTACTTGGGTTTTTTGGAGGAATACTTTTACTCAAACAGAATTTATTACCTTTAGGCTTTTTTGTTTTAACTTACTTTTTAGCCTCATCTTTAGTTGTTCACCGGGATATAAGTCGCTACATTTTACCAGCATTTCCTTTTTTACTAATCGCTTTTCAAAAAGTTTTAATAAGTAAGGAATTTAAAATAGCTTTAATAATCCTGACTTTAGGGATTTATCTTTATAGCCAAAACTACATTATTAATAATACAGCCCCAATACCAAACTTAGAGGAATTTGACGTTTTCTAAATTACTCTTTCTGGTGTTTCCAGGTTATAAAATGATTGATTATAAAATTCCAAATCATTACTGGTGCAATTGTAGCAAAAAAGTAAAGATTATAATAAGGAACATTTACTCCATAAATATTTACAAACCCATCTCCATAAACAATATGCAAAAATTTAACAATTAATACTCCCATAGAAAGACCCCCTAAACTAACTAAATTAAAAATTAAGAATTTTTGCCAGAGATTACTTTTTGTTTTTCGATGTTTAAAAGTCCAAGTATTATTCCAAGCAAAATTATTGATAATAGCTATTTCAGTTGAGAAACCTTTGGAAGTAGCAGGCCTAAACCCTAATGTGGAGATAAAAATATTGTAAAAGATAAAATCTACAATAGTCCCACTTATCCCCACCATACTAAATTTAATAATAGTTTTTATCTTTCTAGTGTATTTAAATAATTCAAATGGGATCCCCCACTTTTTAAATCTTGCATCTAATGAATAAGTGATGACATCATAGGTATAATTTAAAACTTTATTTTTAGAATACCCTTCAGCTCTATTTTTAAAAATTAGTGGGACTTCTTTATATTTTGCACCTGCTAAAATTGCTTCATTTAAAAAAGCTGGTTGAATAATAAAAGTTTTTTCTTTCCAAGGAAGTCTGGCTAAATTTACCTTTTTAAAAAGTTCCGGTGTAAAAGCTCTAGCAGAATTAGTTATCTCTTGAATATCAAATGGGCCAACTAGAATTCTAAAAAATAGTGATGCTCCCTTACTAAATAACTTCCTTGAAAAAGACAGTCTGTTTTCTCCTCCCGGCGCAAACCTAGAACCAATCGCTAAAGTGTATCCTTCATCAATTGCGGAAATTAACTTTGGTAAAACATTGGCATCTACTTGTCCATCTCCATCTAATTGAGCAAGTAAATCTGGTTTTAAATTTTTAATAGAATATAAGTGTCCTTCAATCAGTGCTGTTCCTAAACCAGGAGACACAGTAATTGTATTAATTTTAGGATTCTTCCTGGCAAGAGAGTCCACCATCTCTTTAGTTCCATCATTTGAGCGTTCATCAACCACCACTAAAATTTTATATTCCCACCCTGGGCTTAATTTTTCTTGAGATAAAACCTCATCAATAAATTTTTCTAAATTTTTCTTTTCATTCCAAGCTGGAAGTAAAATAACTATCCTTTTCATGAATCGATTGTATGGGAAAAAAAAGGCTTTTACAATATTTAGTTAGGAGAATTTAGCTAAATCTGCGTTAACCATTAACTCTATTAATTGCTGGAATTTAGTTCTTGGTCTCCAACCTAACTCCCTAGCTGCCTTAGCAGGATTTCCACAAAGAGGCCCAGTCTCCAAAGGTCTAATAAAATCAGGGTTAATAATAGTATGTTTTTCCCAATCTAAACCTACATGAGAAAAGGCAACTTCTAGAAACTCTCTAATACTATGCATCTCCCCTGTTGCTATAACAAAATCACCTGACGTATCTCTCTGGAGCATTAAATGCATTGCTTGAGCATACTCTGGTGCATAACCCCAATCTCTTTGAGCATCTAGATTCCCCATTTCTAGCTTCCAATCTTTGGTAACTATTGGTCTACCAACCTCATTTAATGGTGGATTTTGGACTTTATTAGCTATACAAGCTATCCCAACTGAAATTTTCCTAGTTACATACTGCATTCCCCTTCTAGGACTTTCATGATTAAATAATATTCCCCGCCAAATAGGCAATCCTTCACTACCTTGGCTATATATTCTGGCGTTATAATGAGCTGCTAATTTTGCTACTCCATAAGGATTATTAGGTAAAAAGGGTGTCTTTTCATCTTGAGGGTTCTGAGTTGGTGCACCAAACATCTCTGAAGAAGAGGCCTGATAAACTTTTACGTCAACGCCTGTCCTTCTAAGTCTTTGTGCAGATTCAAAAATTCTTAAGGGTCCTAAAGCATTAATATCTGTAGTGTAAACTCTTCTTCTAAAAGAATCAGCTGGAGCAGCTTCAGCTCCTAAATTGTAGATTTCATCTGGCTTAAACCCCTGAACAGCAGCCTCAATTGAAGTTGCATCATCTAAACTGCCTCTAAAAAATTCTACTTCACTTCTTAAGTACTCAACGTTTCCTAAATGACCAGTGCTACTACTTCTAACAAAACCACCTACTCTATATCCTAACTGTAAAAGAAGCTCCGCTAAATAAGACCCATCCTGACCTGTAATCCCAGTTATAAGAGCTTTCTTTTCCATAAACTTAAAAGTTATAGCCTTTTTGCGTTACTCTGTCAACTATCGGTCTTCCCATCTTTAGTGGTTTCCACCACCATTTATTTTGCCTGTACCACTCAACAGTTTTCTCTAACCACTCATCAAAACTATGTTCAGGTTTCCAACCCAACTGCCTAATCTTTGAATCATCTAAAGCATATCTAAAATCATGACCTAACCTATCTTCTACATATTCAATCCAGGATTCATCTTTTCCTAAAAGCTCTAGAATTTTCTTGGTTACATCGATGTTTCTTCTCTCTTCCCCTCCCACACAATAAGTCTCTCCTATTTCTCCTTTTTGTAAAATAATATCTATTGCTCTTGCATGATCAACAACATAAAGCCATGGCCTTATATTTTCACCTTTCCCCATTAAAGGAACTTTTTTACCCATCAATAAATTAGTTATAAATCTGGGTATTAATTTTTCTGGGTCGTGGTAGGGTCCAAAGTTGTTGGCAGTATTAGTTATAGTTATTGGAAGACCATAGGTCTCAAAATATGATCTTACTAAATGATCTGAACTAGCTTTAGAGGCAGAATATGGTGTCCTTGGTCTAAGACAAGTCTCCTCATCAAAAGGTGGGTCATCAGGTCCCAAATGTCCAAAAACTTCATCAGTAGAAACATGATGAAATCTTTTTACTTTTACTCTCAAGGCAGCTTCCAATAAAATGGCTGTCCCTAAAACATTTGTTTTCACAAACGTCAGTGGATCTAATATTGATCTATCAACGTGTGACTCAGCTGCAAGGTGCACTACTATATCTATATCCTTCATAGCCCTCATTACAATTTGAGGATCTTGAATATCACCGCGAATAAAAGCGTAGTTTGGGTTATCCGAAATATCCTTAAGGCTTTCAGGATGTCCAGCATAGGTCAAAGCATCAAGATTTACTATTTCATCTTGGGGATGTTGCTTAAACCAATACCTAATAAAATTAGATCCAATAAACCCAGCTCCTCCAGTAACTAGTATTTTTCTGAATTCATCTCTTCTTTCCATTTTCTACAGGCAGAAATTTAAAAAGATTAAATCAGCTGTCCTTGTAAGACAATGATAATTAAAGCAGCGATTAGAATATACTCAACTATGATCTCTAAAGTCAAACTTTTATCTTGATGATGATGAAAAATAGCTAATCCTACATAAGAGACAGCTGAAAAAATTAATATTTGTAACTGTAAGTTAGCATTTCCTTTAAATAAAAGTATTAACATTACACTAAATAATCCAATTGGTATAAATGCGTAAGTTAAATCTAATTTAGCAATTTTTTTGATCACTAGAGTATGCTTCCTGGTGTCATATTAAGAAGTGCGCTTGTCGCCAAACCTAACATAATTAAGTGCGGCAGATGTCTTGAGGAAAACCTGTGAATCGCTCTTCTTCTAATTAAGTAAAGATCAATTAAAAGCAGTCCTCCTAAAAATGCAAAAAGGCTTAAGCCTATACTTCTCATAACAGAGAAAGAATTAACTAAAGGTTGTCTAGTTTCTTGCTGTCCAGCTATAGAGATAGGGATCTGTTGAGGAATTTTCAAAGGATTTGCTTCTTCTATTTTCTCTTTGCTGCTGGCAATCTCTTCACTGCTTAAAGCAACTTGTTCACCACTTATATTAATTACAGGTTTTTCTGCAATAGCTTCAAATGGGGTACCAAACATCTGCACCACTAAAGTAGTATTTTGATCTTGCAAAGTTCCATCTAAAACTGCAATTCCTATCTCTTGGTATCTGCTGTTTATAATATTTTCTTTATGAGAAGGTGAGTTCATCCAGGCATTCATTACCTCATCTGAATTTGAAAAATTTTTAGCTAAATTCTCACCAGCAAAAGAGAAGCTGTAACCAGCAGCGCTCATAAATCCCCAAGGATCTTTACCACTAGGTGCAAAATGGGCCCAATAATTTTCTTCAAACATATTTCTAGCTTTAGCTTCTGCAGCTTGGCTTAAAGCACTATTCTCAGATACAGGTGATAACCCAAACTTAGCCCTTTCAGCATTAGTTAAATCTATAATTTGCTGCTTGGTAATATTAGAAGAAACTCCTAAAATGCCTGGCTGCAACCTAGCAAAAGTAGCAAAACATAAAAATAAAAAAATAAATATCAAAAGGTAGATAACTAATGCTTCAATAGAAAGAAGATGAGCTTTTTTATGTGTTTCTGGATGAGGCAGGAAAAAGTGGGTTAATTTCACAATTTTAGTATAGCATTTAAAACATCTCTAGGATCAGTACTTAAGCTGAGTTTCTAAACTTTTCCCATTAACAGGAATGCCTAACGAGTAACCCAGTGCATTGGCAACAGACACTCCAACTCTTATTCCAGTAAAAGATCCTGGTCCAGTATTAACTTTAACCTCGCTTATATCAGATAAGCTAAAACCAGAATCTTTTACAATTTTTTTTATAAGAGGTAACAATACCTGAGAGCCATATACATTTTCTTCAATCAAACTTTTTATTTTTTTGCCCGCTTCGCGAGGTGAGCCCTCTTTTTCCAGCGTAACTTTAATTAATTTTTGATCAGTTGTATCAATAGTTAAAATCACGGAAAAATTGTAACATACAATACGTTTTTGCGAAGCAAAAAGGCAAAGTTCTTTGAAGCGAGCAGTAAGATATTCTGGACTGCGAGCGAAAAGGTCTTTATAATTACCACATGGAACCAAGAGTAATTTTTGAAGTTAGAACACCTAGAACTGGAGTGGAAACGCCAGAAGCTATGGCGCAATTTCTAGCTTCTTTAGCCAGCATTAAAAGTGAATCTTCATTTTTAAGCAAAAGTGAAGTCTCTTTTACTCTAGAAATAGCCGTAATTGATCAGATAATCCGTTTTTTTATAACCTCACCCGTAAGCTTCCAGTCATTTATTGAAAGCCAGCTACTTTCCCAATATCCTAAAGCTTTAATTAACAAACTACCTAAAGACTATTTAGAAAAAGTCCACCAAACAGAAGGAGTGCTAAAATACGGCCACCTTAAACTAACTTCTAACTTTGTTTATCCTCTAAAAACTTTTAGAGATTTTAAAGATGTTGACCCACTCTCTTCCCTTTTAGGAATGCTTTCCAAATTAACTGCTGAAGATTTTGCCCTGGTGCAGTTTGTATTAGTTCCCACAGGCTCTTCATGGCAATCAAAGGGTCAAAAATTAGTTGAGAAAAAGCCCTCCAGCGAGGAGAGTGATCCATATAATGTTGGTTCTTATTCTAAATCTATTGCTGACAAAGTTTCTTACCCAGGTCTTAAAGTGGGGGTTAGAATCTTAACTAAAGGTCCAAGTAGTCAAATTTTGGATTTAATTGCTGCCACATTTATTAGCTTTAACAATATTACTGGAAATTCCTTAATCTTAGCTTATCCCTCATTTTGGCAAAAAGACGCTCTTTTAAAATCTATTTTTAGCAGATCTTCTCAAACTATTCCCGGGGCGCAAATTTTAAATATTTTAGAAGTGGCTACAATGTATCACTATCCCGGAGAAAAGCTCGCTAATATTAAAAATATTTTTTGGTCCAAAACTATCATCTCTGATGCTCCAGAAAATTTGCCAGTTGCAGAAGGATTAAGTGACGGCGAGAAGCATGAAATAAACTTTTTTGCGAAAACAGATTATAAAAATAAGCAAACTACTTTTGGTATTAAAAGATTAGACAGAAGAAAACATGTTTATATAATTGGTAAAACCGGGACAGGTAAATCTACTTTAATTGCTAACATGGCAATAAATGACATTAGAAATGGTCAGGGAGTTTGTGTAATTGACCCGCACGGAGACCTTTGTGAAACTTTACTTAATTTTATTCCCTCTTACAGAGTAAATGATGTGGTTTATTTAAACCCATCAGATGTTGGAAACCCATTTCATTTAAATCCCTTAGAAGTTACTGGAGGTCAGGAAAAAGAGCTGATTGCTTCTGGAATTGTCAGTATTTTTCACAAACTTTATGGTCACTCCTGGGGACCAAGGCTTGAATATATTTTAAGAAACACTCTTTTAACTTTACTTGAAGTACCAAACTCAACTTTGGTGATGGTTCCTGAAATTTTAACTAACGCCAAAATGAGAGAAAAAATTGTTGAAAGATTAGAGGATCCAGTTTTAAAGAGTTTTTGGGTAAATGAATACAACGCAGCTACAGATAAAATGCAAGATGAGTGGATCTCCTCTATATTAAATAAAGTTGGTCAGTTTGTTGCATCCCCCAGAATCAGAGGAATTATTGGTTCTCCAAAATCTACTATTGATCTAAATAAAATAATGGATGAAGGAAAAATTGTCTTACTCAATTTATCTCAAGGTAGGATTGGAGAAGATAACTCTGCACTGCTTGGAGCAATGATTATTACTAAAATTCAGCTGGCAGCAATGAACCGAGTTAATATTGCTGAGTCAGAGAGAAAAGATTTTTATCTTTATGTGGATGAGTTTCAAAATTTTGCTACAACTTCTTTCATTAAAATTTTATCTGAGGCGAGAAAATATAGACTAAATTTAATTTTAGCTAATCAATATATTGATCAAATTATTCCAGAGCTTCGTTCAGCAATTTTTGGCAATGCTGGAACAATTGTTACATTTGTGATTGGAGCTGGAGATGCACCCTTTATGGCTAAAGAGTATGGAGAAAGATTTAAGTTAGAAGATTTATTATCTTTAGGTAACTTCCAGGTTTTAATGAAGATGAGTATTGAAGGGTTAACTTCATCACCATTTGTAGCCCAAACTCTACCTTTACCAAACAGTAAGACACAAAGCAGGGAAAAAGTACTTAAAGTTTCTAAAGAGCGCTATACAAAACCATTTGTAGAAAAAAATAACTCTGATGCTAAGTTAGATGATCATAACTCTAAAGAGAAAATCCCAACTCATACCCTAAACAGTATAGAACTCCTAAGAAGCACTTTCAACTCACATTAACT
>CAZMNS010000014.1:0-10857 GCA_964567705.1 uncultured Gammaproteobacteria bacterium
CAGCGGTTAAGGCAAAAAGAATAAATCTTTTTTCTGCTTGAAGTATTGCTTGGCTCCAAAATACCATCATTAAAAAGAATATTCCCAAGGCAGAAGCCTGGATGTAGGGAATTATTGATATGTTATTAAAAAAATGTATTGCAATTGAGTAAGCCAAAAGATAAACAACCAAACTAACAGCTAGGGCAGTAATAACTCTGGCAATAAATGATGATTTTATAAGCATTAGCCTGGCCTGCCCTTGGGAAGAGGGCAAATAATTTATCAAACTGGCACCGATTCCTAAACCGAATGAGTCGGTAATAAGTTGGATAAAGGTCAATCCAGTTACGATTAATCCAAACTCTGCAGTATTTAAATTATTTGAAATAAAGATAATCAAGATAAAGTTAAATACTATAGATATTGCCTGACCTAAAAGCATAATAAACGAGTCTTTTGAAGTATTTGAAAGAAGTAAAGATTTAACTTGTGCTATCATATCTTTTTAGCCTCTACTACCATTATCATTCCAAATAAATGAGGCGAAAGGTTTATTAATACCTTATCCAACCTTCTTCTGCTCACTCCATGGAAACTGATCACTTTAAACCCATTGTCCTTTAAAAACTCACTCATAACCTGTTTATTAAAAAATCTTATGTGCTGCCACTCCCAAGGATTTAGTTTATACCACTCAGTTGTTGGAAGCATTCCTTTAAGGATATAATAAATTCGATACCTCCAATATCCCATATTAGGACAGGAGATTATTACTCTACCATTGTCAATTAATACTCTTTTGATCTCTTTTAAAGTTTTAGAAGGTAAAAACAAATGTTCCACATTATCCCCCCAAAAAACTGCGTCAAATGAATTATTTACAAAAGGAAGTTTTTTTTCTACATCCGCTCTAACTGTCTTTATCCCTCTTTTAGCAGCTTTTTTCAAAGCCTGCATTGATATATCAAGCGCTACTACCTCACAACCTAAAGATTTAATAAATTCTGAAACTGCTCCTTCTCCTGCAGCTAAATCTAAAACTCTTTCTGCCCTTGAGAAAAGTTTTTTTAGAGCTTGATTCCTTTCGTAATCTTGAAACTCTTCAAGTCCTTGTTTGTCTTGCCAGTATCCTTCATACAATTTGTTGATATTAGACATTTAAAATTCCTTACCTTTGTTATCTAATATTAGAACTTCTAAGTCGCCGAATCTATTCTTGTCAATAACCCACTTAGAATATTTTTCATAAGCTTCTTTAAATTTGTCGTCATCATATTTTCCTTTTGCAACCATAACAACTATTTTTTCAGGATGATCTTTGGCTACTTGATAGTTATAAAGCCAAGAATAATTATGATCTTGATAGCTTTTTACTGGATGGCGTCCATTAAGGAGGAATGGGTAATAAAAACCATCATAGCGAAAGCAACTTCCTATAGAATCCAAAGAGAAATCTTCATCTCCTACTTTTTCTAATGCATATTTTGCTGCTTGGATTTTATTTTGATAACTTAAAGGATTATAAGCTGTGAGAAGACTGTGGATGTTTATTAAAGCAATAATTAGTGCCAAACTTAACCCTAATAATTTAAACCTTTGGTAAATAAATACAATTATTATTGCTAACATAATAAAAAAGTGTGGCATTAGCGTTGATAAGTAATGTTCAAAAATGTCTCCTTTAAAGATAAAGGCGTATATTAAAATTCCCAGTTGATAAATTAAATAAAAGGAAAGTATTAACTTTTGTCCTAAAAAATCTTTTTTGCGCCAATTTTTAAAAGTAAGAAAGCTAAGGACAAGAATAATAAATCCAGAAATTAGAGGAAGTATTAGTCCTTGTTGGTTATTCCTCTCCAAAATATATTCTTTGCAATAAGTATGCTGAGCAGAGACATTTAGATCTGACTTTATGTAAATCATTCTGGAAAAAGTAATAAATGGCTGAGAAACTGCAACTAATGCTTGTTCCCTACTGTTAGATCCTAAAGTCTCTCTGTCTGATGTATGTCTTTGTTCTTTCTTTATTAAATAGTTTATAAAAGTTTTTGAATTTAAAAAATCATGTCTCAAATCAAAAAATACCAATGGCAAATTTGCTATTAAAAAAATAGCTAAAGCAATTAGAATTTCCTTTTTCTTCACAGGAAGTCTAAACAAAATCCATGTAAGACCAACAAAGAAAAACAGCACTAAATTTGTATAATCGCTGCTCCAACCTAAAATTAAAGCAATCGTTAATAAATAAACAAACTTTATAGAACCTTGTTTAATCTTGTAAAGAGATAAAAGAATTGTTAATGAAAGGATGGGACCTAAACTTAAGTGCCACCATCTTCTGTCAAATAAAACCATTAAAAAAGATGTTGAATAAAATAAAGAGGCAAAAAAAGCTATTCTTTGATTGAAGAGTTGTTTGACTACAAAATAAATTAAAAAGATATTAAAGCTGCCTAAAAGGGCTGCAAGTATCCCCTGACCTATTGGGTTTAAATTACTGAGCGCTAAAATAACAGCTCCAAGGTAGTAAAAGTAAGGTGCTAAATATGTGCCTAAAGGACTAACAGAACCAATTAAAGGTACGTGTTCAAACAAAACTATTCTTCTTTGAATAAGATTCATTACTTCCTCATCCATAGTGTAGTAAAAAAGATCTGGAAATCTGTAAACTCTCAAAAATAGTCCAATGAGAATAATGAAGGTCAGCAAAATTACTGATTTGCTTATTTTAAGCTGCTCAATTTTTTTGAGTATTATATTCATTTTTAAGTTTAGCCTACTTAAGATTATATGTTACAATCACTCAGGATGAAATATAAAAAGCCTACTATCTCAGGATTCTTTCCTTTTTTAAATGACTGGGGGACTATTGGTTCTTTGGTTACGTCTCTAGATGTAGTATTACAAAAAGAAACTTCAGATTATGAAATTATTATTGTGGATGACGGAAGTGATGAAAAATCTAAAGAAATTCTCAAGATGCTTAAAAAGAAGTTTTCAAAGTTGCGTTTAATAACTCATCAAAAAAATAGGGGTTATGGTGGTGCTATTAAATCTGGAATTGCCAATTCTAAAATGGAGTGGATTTTTTATACTGATGGTGATGCCCAATATGATCCAAGGGATGTCAAATTACTTATAAAAAAAATAGGGAAAAATGTTGATGTAGTAAATGGTTATAAAATCAAAAGAGCTGATCCAGTGATTAGAAGATTCTTAGGAAAAACCTATCATTATTTTGTAAAAGCATTATTTAATATACCTATCAGAGATACTGATTGTGATTTCAGGTTGATGAAAAGAACAATTTTTGATCTTGTAAAATTAGAGTCAAATTCTGGCTTAATTTGTGCAGAAATGATTAAAAAAATTTCTGACTTTAGATTTAAATTTCAAGAAGTTCCAATTCCTCATTATTGGAGAACATCTGGAAAGTCCCAGTTTTTTAATTTTAAAAGAGTTGGTAGAGTAATTCTAGGTTTGCTTGTGTTGTGGTATAAATTAGTAATTAAAAAGGAGCATTTAAAGAATGCAACTCTTAAGAGTGTCGCGATTAAAACAGCAAGAACTTAATCAAATAGTTGGTATCCACGTAAATACTCTTTCAGATTCAATATTAAATAAATTTGGCAAAAATTTTTTAGCGATTTGCTATAAGGAAATCACTGGTAGTAAGGAAAATATTGTTTTAGTATCTAAGGAAAAAGATGAGATAAATGGTTTTTTAGTTGCAACAAAAAATAGTTCCCTGTTTTATAAAAAAATAATCAGTAATAACTTTTTATCTCTATCATTGTTAGTTTTGAAAAATTCTTTTTTAAACCCTTTGTCACTTTTCCAAATATTTACGTGGGTTTTCTTAGAAGATAAGCGGATAGAAACTCCCGCTCAACTGCAGTTCATTGTAATAAAAAGTAACCTGCAGGGAAAAGGCTTAGGGACAAAAATGATAAATAGACTAAACAAGATTTATAAGGCTGAGGGTGTAAAAGAATATATTGTGGGAACTAAAGCAGATAATAAATTGTCAAATAACTTTTATAGAAAGCTTGGTTTTAATTTTTTAAAACAGAGAAGATTGTTGGGAGATGAACAAAATTTTTATTACTTAAGACTTCTTAAAGGTGACGGCAATTAAATCAAAAGGGAAGATGGAAAGTATCTGATAAGAATATTTCAAATTTTTGGGTAATAAATTAAGGGATTTTTTATAACTTCGTACATGGCCTCCCCTATCAAGTTTTCTCAAGATTAAACCAATAATATTAAGAGGGTTTTTTGGAAGTATTGCATCTATAATAATTACTTGTCCTCCTTTTTGGATAACCCTTAAAGCCTCTAGCATTGCTTTTTTTGCCAAAACATCTGTTAAGTGATGATGCAACCCTACAGCAAAGACACAATCAAAGCTATTATTTTTAAATGGCATTTTTGCAGCACTTCCAATTACAAAATCACCTTTATAATTATTTTTAGCAAAATCGATGTCTTTGGGATTATTATCCAAGCCCGTGTAATTAGAAAAAAGCAGAGAATATTCCCCTGTACCACATCCTTGGTCTAACACCTTTGATAAATTATGAATACTTTTTTTAAGGTAACTCTTTGCCAGTTGATGTATACCTGCTCCTAAAGTAGTCTGAATAATCTTATAGAGAATTGGCTGTTTCATTAAATAAGTAATCAGTTTTTTCATCTTGTTGTTTTTTTAGTAAAAGTTTTAGAATTATCCTAGCATGGCAAAAAAGAATTTACCAGTAAGTCCATTTGGTAAAGATTTTTATTATCCTTCTTTAGATGGTTTAAGATTTTTTGCATTTTTTGTTGTATTTTTACATCACTTTTATTTTAACCAAAGTAGCTCCAATAGTATCATTAATTATTTTCTGGTTATCATTAATAAAAATGGTTGGATTGGAGTTGACCTTTTTTTTGTTTTAAGCGGATTTTTAATTACTACACTACTGTTAAAAGAAAGAGAGAGATATGGAAAGTTTTCGCTTAAAAATTTTTGGATAAGACGTGCTCTAAGGATTTGGCCACTTTATTACTTAGGTCTATTAGTAGGCTTTATAATACTCCCCTATCTTTATACAAGATTTTTCAACATGGACCTAAGTGGTCCTCTTCATCAATATCACTTTAGTACTCAACTGCCTCTTTATTTACTTTTTCTAGGAAACTGGTCAGTAGTTTTAAATAACTACAGTCCTTTTCCTAATATTGCCCACCTTTGGACAATCTCACTAGAAGAACAATTTTACTTTTTCTGGCCACTACTTTTATTTTTTATTAAAGGTTTTAAATCCACATTGATTGTTGGGTCAATTTTTCTTATTATTCCTCTTTTAGTTCGAACTTATTTAGTAAGTTACAATATTGCTCACCCAGGGATATATGCAAATACTTTTGCTAGAATAGATATTTTAGTGTTAGGTGGAATTTTAGCATTGATTTATTTTTACCGACCATTAATTATAGAAAAGTTAAAAATTATCTGTAAAACTCCATTTTTAATATTTTCTTTAGTAGCTTTTTTTATATTTTTGCACCGTATTTCAGTTTTTCACCCTTCGATTCCTAGAAATGTAATTTTTGGTTACTCAATAATTGGTTTGTTTATGGTTTATTTAGTTATTTTTGCTCTGCAAACTAATACTAAATTTTCAAAAGTTTTGTCCTTTACCCCATTTGTTTATTTAGGAAAAATTAGTTATGGTCTTTATGTTTGGCATGCACTAGGAATTGATCTATCGCATAGATATTTTAAATTTCTACCTTTAAATCAAATACTTCCTATTGCTGCCTTAACTTTAACAATTATATTAGGATATATTTCTTATAATTTTTATGAGGCTTACTTTTTAAGGTTAAAGAGCAAATTCACTAAGATCTCTTCTCGTCCTGTTTAAATTGCAGATACTTAAAAAGAAAAATTGTCAATATAACTAGATAAATACTTACCCATAAAATAATTAGATTTCCTTTAAAAAATATCGGTTTATACTGACTTAATTGGGTTAAAAAAACATTAACATCACTTAAGTCATAATAACTTTTAGCTAGAATAAAAGCGGTTATAAAATTTAGAATAATCATACTCGCTCCCAATCCCTTTATTACCCATTTTTTAACTTCTAATAATGAGCTGGGAACTAATGTACTTAATCCTAATAGAAGAATCGCTATGTGAGCTACTAATGTTGGGAAATAATACCTTCCTTGGATACCAAATGGAAAACCGTGACTTAAACTAAATAAGTAATTGTAATAAGTAATTCCTAAAAAATAGATTAAACTAGCTAAAATAAGATATATAAAAAGATAATCTTCATAACTCCTTTTTCTGATAACTAGCAGTAATTTAATCACAACTCCAATTGCAGCCAAAATCATTATTCTGTTAATTACT
Source organism: uncultured Gammaproteobacteria bacterium (assembly GCA_964567705.1). GTDB lineage: Bacteria > Patescibacteriota > Microgenomatia > Daviesbacterales > UBA10151 > CAZMNS01. The sequence goes on from CAZMNS010000014.1 coordinate 6,395, forward strand.
CTATGAATGTCTCTTGGTAAAGTTACTCCTAACCAGTTAAAAACTCCCCAATACCATGGAGTAACTTCAGCTATTGTATGAATAAATGTTTCTTTTAAAAAACTATAAAAGCTCATCTGGGTGACTGGTGTTCCCGGAAAAAAACTCTGAACATATATCTTTTCTATTATTTGGTAAAAATTTAAATCTACAACTAAAAAATATATTAGTGGCAATGATATTAAGCATAAAAAAAATGCTCCTGCTTTTACAGAGTTTGAAGCTTTCTTATCAAGCAAAAATGAAAATATTAATGCTAAAACAAGCATTGGTATTGCTAACATAAATTGTGGTTTAGTTAAAAAAGTAAGAGTTAAAAGTGACAAAGAAAAAACTAAATACTTTAAAGATAAACCTTTAGAAATTAAAACAACGGAAGTCCAAATTAAAGCAGTAAATAATAGATTAAATAAATTATCAGAACTGACTCCAGAAGTTAAAAATGAAAACATTGGCTGAAAAGATACAAGTATAGGTAGCGTTACTTGAAGCAATTTATTTTTAGGAAAAAGTTCTTTGCTAATTAGCCAAGAGAAAAAAACAACTCCTACTCCAGTTAAAATTGAGATAAATCTTGCTAAATAAACTCTGGTAATTAAATCAGTTTGATAAAAAATTTTATAAATTGCCCCTGTGAGCCAATAATAAAGGGGTGGGTAGTTTGCTGATTCATATTTTACAAGTTCCCTTCTATAGGAGTTAGGGAAATTCTCAATTTCTTCTTCATATTTTCCTTGTGTAGAGTTTGTATACTCAATTCTATATTCAGGATGAAAAGTAAACTTATTATTTCCCTTTTCATCTCGCTCAGTTCCCAGCAATCTTTCTGCTTCAAGAATCTCTCTGTTTAGATCAAATCCGCTTTTTGGCATCTTATTAAACTCCCCAAAATAAGCAACTTGAGCAAAATGAGCTTGTTCGTCTGGTGTATGCCAAATTGGGATAACGATTGAGAATACTAACCCTTTCAAGAAAGTAGCAATTAAAAGCAATATTAACATATTTGGCATGAATAATTTATCTCTTAAGTTTAAAGATAAAGATAGAAAATTAGCAAGTCTACACAAAATTGAGTAGAATATGCAAAGCTTTGATAAAAAACTTATGACAAAAGAAACTATTATTAAGCCAAAGCAAAGTTGGCACTTAACAGATTTTTCAGAACTTTTAAAGTATAAAGAGTTGTTTTATATTTTTACCTGGCGTGATTTAAAAGTAAGATATAAACAAACACTGCTGGGTGTTGCCTGGGTAATTTTCCAGCCTTTAATCACTGCAATTATTTTCACATTTTTTTTTGGCAGACTTGCTAAAATTCCATCAGAAAATTTACCTTACGAAGTATTTGTATTTACTGGTCTAATTTTCTGGACATACTTTTCTTCATCAGTAACCAGCGCTACTAACTCATTTATAGAAAATGCAGAGATTATAAAAAAGATTTATTTTCCAAAAGAAATTTTGCCAATTACATCCTCTTTAACTGGCATTGTTGATCTTTTAATCAATTTAATAGTGCTCTTTTTTTTAATTTTTTATTTTCAAATTAATCCCTCCCCAACTTTTCTTTTAGTTGTTCCCTTCGCAATTTTAATTTGTATGCTTACTGCTTCTGGATTAGGTTTACTGCTTGCTTCTTTTAACATTAAATACCGGGATGTTCGCTACATTTTACCTTTTTTTATCCAAATTCTATTATTTTTATCACCTATTATTTATCCAGCTTCTGTGGTCAGAGATTCTTTAAGAATTTTACTTTTTTTAAATCCAATAAGTGGGGCTGTTGAGATTGTTAGAAAAGCTATTGGGGGCAATCCCAATATTGATTTAGAAATTTTAAGTTTGTCTTTATTTGTTTCTATTGTAATTTTTATTTTAGGACTGTCTTACTTTAGAAGAAACGAAAGATTTTTTGCAGACATAGCATGAATAACATTATTGAAGTTAAAAAAATTTGGAAGAAGTATAAATATAAGACTGATAAAAAATATCTTGCCTTAAGAGACGTCATTTCAGAGTTTTTTACTAATCCGTTAAATTATATGAATAAATCTAATAGCGAGTTTTGGGCTTTAAAAGATATCAATTTTTCTATTGATCAAGGAGACGTTTTAGGAATAATCGGTAAAAATGGCGCTGGAAAATCAACTTTGCTTAAAATCTTAAGTAAGATTACTCCTCCAAGCAAAGGAGAGATAAGGCTTAAAGGTCGAGTTGGAAGTATGCTTGAGGTAGGAACCGGTTTTCATCCTGAACTTACCGGAAGAGAGAATATCTATTTAAACGGTGCACTACTGGGAATGAGAAGAAGTGAGATAAAGAAAAAGTTTGATCAAATTGTTGAATTTGCTGAAGTAGAAAAGTTTTTAGATACTCCAGTAAAACATTTTTCTTCAGGAATGTATACCAGACTAGCTTTTTCCGTAGCTGCACACTTAGAACCAGAGATTTTAATAGTCGATGAAGTTCTATCTGTCGGAGATATCGGGTTTCAGAAAAAAAGCTTAGATAAAATGAAAGAGGTTTCATCAAAAGGATTAACAATTCTTTTGGTAAGCCATAATATGGCCAATATCTCCATGCTCTGCAATAAAACAATGCTAATTGATAAAGGCAAACAGATTGCTTTTGGAAAAACTGAAAAAGTAATTAAGCAATATTTAAGTTTAACTTCAAATAAGAGTGTATTTAATAAAAAAATTAATCGGCCTGGAACTAAAGAATCGATAATTGAAAATATTGAGCATTTAGATTTGTCTGGAAAAAAAATAGACTTAATCCCTTTAAACTACCCACTCCAATTTACAGTTGATTTAATTAATAAACCCTCTGCTATAAATAAAAAAATAACTATCTCTCTACACATCGCTGATTCTAATAATGTCAGGTTGTTAAGCTTGGTAAATGATATTGTAGGAAGTACTCTTAAAATAAAATCAAAAAAACAAACAGTTATTTGTAAGGTTAATCGTGGGCTTCCATTAATTCCTGGAAGATACAGTTTATCAGTATCTATCTTACTTAATGGGATTTTGGCAGATAAGGTAATTGACGCATATAATTTTGAGATTTCTGCTAGAGATATCTACCAAACTGGACAATTACCTTCTGTCTCATTTGGTCCCATCTTAGTTGAAAATCATTGGGAATGAATCTCAGCGGATTAAGAGTCAGCTGTTTCTTTCAGAAAACGCTTCTTTCGTTGCCTTCATCCATGAACTGAAGTTCATGGTTTTCGGCACACAAAATAAAAGTTATTTTTCCTAAAGTTCATTTTTTCCTTAAAATTTGCCTTATTTAATGCGTGAACTCTGAAATTTTTTTCATATATTGCATTTTTTTAGACAAAGCATTAATGTAAAAATACTTAGGTTTATGAAACAAAAAAGAGAGATTAGTATTGCAGGAAAAACAATTAACGATGATAGTGATTGTTTTATTATTGCTGAGATTGGTCAAAATCACCAAGGTGATGTAGAAACATGTAAAAAGCTTTTTGATTTAGCTAAGTTTTTTGGGGTTGATGCAGTCAAATTGCAAAAAAGACACAACCGAACTCTTTTTACCAAAAAATTCTTTAATTCTCCCTATAATTCTGAACATGCTTTTGGTCCAACTTATGGGTTACACAGACAAGCTCTTGAATTTAGCAAAAAAGAGTATCAGATTTTAAAGCGTTACGCTGAAAAGCTGGGATTAATCTTTTTTGCAACTGCTTGGGATTTTAAAAGCGCTGATTTTTTAAGTAACTTAGGGGTTCCCGCCTTTAAAACAGCCTCTTCTGATATTCACTCTATCCCGCTTTTAACCTATATAGCGAAATTTGGTAAACCTATGATAATTAGTACTGGCACTGCTACCATTGAGGACGTTAAAAGGGCATATAGCGCAGTCTCTAAGATTAATAATAAAATTGCACTACTTCAGTGTACTGCTATCTATCCAGCTGCTGCAGAAAAGCTAAACTTAAAAGTAATTGAAACTTATCGAAAACTTTTTCCTAAAACAGTAATAGGTTTTTCCAATCATTTTAATGGCATTTCTGTTGATCCAGTTGCTTACTCTTTGGGAGCTAGAATTATAGAAAAACACTTTACCCTAAATCGGGCGATGAAAGGTTCTGATCACGCTTTTTCATTGGAGTTTGAAGGAATGAGAAAATTAGTTCGCGATTTAAGGAGAGTCAGGCTAGCTTTAGGAGATGGTCTAAAGCAGTTTTATACAGAAGAAGAAAGTGCAAAGCATAAAATGGGAAAGTGTATTGTGGCCGCAACACCTTTACCTGCTGGACATAAAATTACTAAAAAGGATCTGGCTTTAAAGTCACCTTGTGAAGGATTACCTCCTTATGAGATTGATAAGTTTTATGATCAAACTCTCAAATTACCTTTAAAAAAAGATGAGCCGATAAGTTTTGATCATTT
>CAZMNS010000015.1:0-10475 GCA_964567705.1 uncultured Gammaproteobacteria bacterium
TTAATCCAACTCCAAGTAAAAATTTTTCAGATGCAGCAACGATAGCGACTTCAACTAAAGCCTCTCTTCTAATTATTGAGAGGGAGTCATAGCTAAATACAGCACTAAATCTAACCAAAAGCAGAGGTATTAAAAATACTAAAATTAAAAAAAGAACTTTTAAACGGTTTTTAAAAAGATACTAATAGCTGAGTGGGCAACAATAATTTTTCTGGGGCTATTTGATCACTATTTTTTAACTTTGCCTCAGGGACAAAGGTTGCTATTTTTAATTTGGGGTTTATCCTTAAGTTTAAAAAATAATTAACTTGTAGGACCTTCCTTTAAGAAGTAAAATCAGAAAAGTGGATGTTTAAAAAAATTATTAAGCAAACTAGCTGGCAAGTTTTAGGAAAAGTTGTTACTACTGTTTCTACCTTAATTATTTTAAGTGCTATTAGCAGAAATTATGGTGAGTATGGCGTTGGGATTTATAGTTTAGTTTTAGTATTTTTAGCCCTTTTTTATCTATCTGTTGATTTTGGGTTTAATGCACATATTGTCCCCCAGCTTGTTAAATCAGATAGCTTTATTTGGCAAAAGTTATTAGGGCTTAGATTGATCTTTGGGTTGTTTTTAATAAGTTTATGTTTAATAGTAGCGTTTGTTTATCCTACAACTGATGAAAATTTTAGAAAAGCCCTTTTCATTGGAGCATTTAGTATTTTAGGTGTAGCTATCTATAATACTGGCAGTGCTTTTTTTCAGGCTAAATTAAGGTATGATCTGTCAGTTATTGCAGTTAGTATATCTACACTAGTCTCACTTCTTTTAACAATCTTGCTTATTTATTTAAAAGTAGAGATTGCTACATTAATCTGGGCTCATTTGCTTGGCTGGCTAGTATGCGCGGTATTAGTTCTTTTTTTTGTTTCAAAGTTTAAAAAAGTAACTCCTCTTTTTGATTTTAAATTTACTAAAGATCTGTTTTTAATTATCTGGCCTGTTTCAGCCACCCTAATTTTAAATGTAGTTTATTTTAGGGCTGATGCTTTTATCCTATCTTACTTTAAAGGCTTTAGTGATGTTGGTATTTATAATTTAGCTTATCAGGTTTTTCAATCCGTCTTAGTTTTGCCAACATTTATTATGAATAGCTATTATCCTTTAATGATAACAAGTTTAGAAAATAGGCAAAAATTTATCTCTCAAATAAAAATGGCCCTTTTAGGTTTAGCGCTTCTGTCTTGTCTGGGAATAATTTTTACATTTCTTTTTTCTAGTCTAATTATAAAAGTAATTGCCAGTGAAGGTTTTGTAGACTCAGCTAGAACTCTAAATATACTAAGTTTTATTTTTTAACCTGGCATTAAACTTTTTGTTTATTCCAAAATATTCTTATTTAGCATCAGCTTGGATAACAGGGGTTTCAGAATACTTGATTTTAGTCCTTCTTGCGGCTATCCTCATAACTAAATTTAAATCATGGACTTAATAATTAACACCGATGGAGCGTCCCGCGGCAACCCTGGTTTAGCAGCATATGGTTTTATAATTAAGACTTCAAGTGGAGTAATTCTACATCAAGAAGGTGGAGCTATTGGCAGTGAAACTAATAATATCGCTGAATATACTGCAGTTTTAAAATCTCTGGAGTATGTATGGTTTAAATATCAGAAAAAGTCCCCTCATAAAATTAAAGTTATTTCTGATTCCCAGCTAATAATTAGACAACTAGCTAATCTTTACAAAGTTAAAAATCCTAACTTAAAAGTTATATTTGAAAAGATTAAAAGTTTAGAAGACAAGTTGGGAGTTGTAAACTATCAAAGTGTCCCCAGAGAGCAAAATTTTATCGCAGATCGACTTGCCAACAAGGCTCTTGATGACCTCAGCTAGTTTCCACAACGAGTCAGTTTAAGTATCACTTGAAGTTAAGTTAAAGAAGGATTACGATTAACATGTGCCTGAAACTGCAGTTTCTAGTAATGAGAAGTCGTCCATTTTAGTTTCCAGAAACCATCCTCTGGTATTTCTTGTGGGTGCTGCCGGCTTTTTAGGATCTCATATTGCTGATGAGTTACTGAAACATAATATTCAAGTTATTGGAGTAGATGATTTTTCATTTGGAAAGAAACTAAACCTTGAAAATGCTATTAAGGATAAAGATTTTCATTTAATCACTCAGTCCATTAACCACTCATTAGATATAAAACTTCCCAGGTTAGACTACGCTGTTTTTGTAGCGGAATCTGATGATTATAAGCTGTTACTGTCAGATGGCATTAAAAACTTTCTAGAATTTATAAAGAGACATCAAAACCTAGACTTGCCAAAGACTAAAGTAGTCTTGGTTTCTTCAATAAACCTTTACCACCAAGATCTTGAGGGTAAAAACTTAAAGCTTAAGAAGGCAGAAAGCTATTTTGCAAATTTTGTTAAAGAAAATAACCTTAATGCAAGAGTAGTCCGCTTAGGAGCTATCTTTGGTCCCAGAATGCATTTTAGAGAGCAAGACTCAGTAATCAGATTACTTCAAGCAACTCTTTTAGAGGAGCTGCAGCAAGAATCCATCTCTTTGGATTTTAGCTCAAGAGCGTTATTTGTTACAGACGCAGTAAGATTAATTTTAAAAACTTTATTTTCTGGATCAACAGCCCAAAAGATTTATGATGGAGTACTGGAGCAGCCAATCAAAGTTTCAGAGATAAAACAAATTTTACTAGATCCGCTCTGGCATGAGGCAAGAGGATTTAAACCAACAGAACTTCCTCCTTGGCCAACACCAAATCTAAAAAGAACTATTAGAGAACTTTCCTGGAAGCCTCACAGCAATATTGTTCAAGCTTTAAAAGAGACAATTGTTTATTTTAAAGAAAAAGATATTGAAGTGCCAAAACCGCAAATCAAAAGAAGTGAAGAAAAAAATCTAAATTGGGCAAGTAATAATTTGGAAAAATTTAAGGAAGAGAAAAAGGAAGAGAGGCCACCTAATAAAGAAGGGTTTAAATTTTATAAACAGGGGATAGGAAAAAAAATAGCTATATTTATTGGATTAGCGATTGTTTTATACGGACTTATCTTACCAATTGTTAGTTTAACTCTAGGTGCTTTTAGTATCAGACAACACTTGTCTTACTCAAAGCAAGCAGTAGAGAGAGGAGACTTTGAAAAAGCGGTTGAAGAGACAAAAAAAGCAAAATCCTCTATAGATATGATGCAGGAGGTGTTAAGTTCTTTAGAGATAGTTCAAAGATTAGGCATACTAAATTCTGAAATTAGTGAATTAAACAAGTTACTAATGATAACTGAAGAGGGAATAGATGGGATAGAGCATGCAAACGAAGGGATGAAATCTTTAATCTATGTTTCTAAAATTATCTCCGGTGAGAAGAATGAAGATCCAAGACCATATTATAACAGCGCTCAAACTGAGTTAGCTGCAGCAGCGGAGAAGATTGCTAAAGTAAAGGTTAATTTAAGTGATGACAGCTTACTTGTAAGATCACCAGCTGTTATTAGGTTTAGGATAGAAGACTTAAGTAAAAAATTAGATGAATACTTTGAAATTATTGAGAAAGCCAAAACAGCCTCATATCTGTTGCCTCATATTAGCGCTATTGACGGACAAAAAAGCTATTTAGTGTTGCTCCAAAATAACTTAGAGCTTCGTCCAGCAGGAGGGTTTATCGGCTCTTTCGCTCAGATAGATTTTGAGAAGGGGAGAATAAAAAATATCAAGGTTGATGATATCTATAATCTAGATGGAGCCTTAAAAGATGTAATTGCTCCACCAATTGAGATCAGACAAGATTTAGGTCAAGAAAGGTGGTTTTTAAGAGATTCTAACTTTGAACCAGATTTTCCAAGTTCTGCCAGACAAGCTGAGTTTTTCTACACTAAAGAAGCTGGAGTAAAAGTTCATGGTGTATTTTCGTTAGACTTAACAGCTTCTGCAAAACTTGTTAAAGCGCTGGGTGGTTTAGATCTTCAAGATTATAATGTTAAGATAACTGAAGAGAATCTTTTTGAGGAAGCAGTTACTCATGCAGAGGTTGGTTTTTTCCCAGGCTCACAAGCTAAAAAGAACTTTTTGACCAGTCTTCAAACCCAACTTTTTAATCAACTATTTTTTATCTCAAACCAAAATTGGCCAGAGATTGTTTCAGCATTAGGTGAGTCTTTAGAAGAAAAACACCTTCAACTTTATTTAGCTGATCCAGAGATACTTTCCTATATTGCTTCTCAAAATTGGGCCGGGATTTTACCAAGACAGGCAGACGAGAAACAAGGGGAGACAAATGACTTTTTAGCAGTAGTTGAATCAAATATGGGAGCTAATAAAGTAAATTACTTTTTAGAAAGGCGTTTACGGTTAGAAACCAAAATTGATAAGGATGGGGAAGTAACCCACCACCTAGCTATAAACTATAAAAATAACAGTCCCTCAGATACCTTTCCAGCTGGAAGTTATAAAAATAGATTTAGGATTTATCTGCCTGCTGGTGCAAGCTTAAATAAAGCGAGTTATGGCGAAGCTGATATTACCTCTGAAGCTAGAGCGTTTTCTGATTATGGTAGGAGTGGCTATTCTTTGCTGCTAGAACTTGCCCCAAAGGAGCAAAAAATATTACTAGTAGATTACAAATTACAAAAACCTCTAAATTTTAAAGAAAGTAAAAATGAATACCGGCTAGATGTGATTAAACAAGCCGGCACTTTTAAGGATAAATTTGACTGGCAGTTAAATTTTCCAATAGATATCAAAGTAAATGAAGGTTCCAGTCAGGAACTTAACTTTTCTACTGATCTTTCTAAAGATAGATCTTTTTTAGTAAACTTTACCAGAAACTGAATTTAACCTTGCTTCTAAAGTAAGTTTTTGGCATAATAGCAGCCAATGGACAGACTTTCACTTAAAGCAGAAGAAAGAAACATTCTCGGAAAAAAGGTCAAGAACTTAAGGAGCCAAGGATTTATTCCTGGTCATGTTTTTGGTAAAAATTTAGAGACAGAACATGTCCTAGTTACTTTAAAGGATTTTTTGTCAGTAATGCATCAAGCAGGGGAGACTGGATTAATAGATTTAAGGGTTGGTGCAGAAAAAGTTCGGCCTGTCTTAATTAGAGACACTCAATATGATCCTGTGAAGGGAGCGTTGCTTCATATTGATTTTTACCAGGTTAATTTATCAGAAAAAGTAAAAGTGCCAGTGCCAATTGTAGTTTTAGGTGGAGAGGAGTTAGAGTCTGTCAAAATAGGGGAGAATGTTATTTTGCAAAACTTAAGTGAAGTTGAGGTAGAAGCGCTGCCAACAGATCTAATTGAAAAAATAGAGGTTAATGTGTCACACTTTAAAAACGTTGACGATGCAGTAACAATAGAGCAGCTTAGTATTGATAGATCAAAACTAACAGTTTTAGCTGATCCTGAAGAAATTGTAGTAAAGCTCGCCCCAGCTATCACAGAAGAGATGAAAAAATTAATGGAGGAGCAAGAAGCTGAAGCAAAGGCTGCAGCAGAAGCTCAAGCTGAAGAAGTAGAAGGAGCTAAAGAAGGCGAGGAGGTTATAAAAGAGGGTGAGGAGGGAGCAGTTGAACAACCAGAAGCGGGAAGTGAAGCTATAAAAGAGCAAGAAGACAAGAAAAAGGAAGAATAAATAGTCCAGAAAAGCGGTTAATCTGCGGTAATCCTGCGTTAATTTTAGGCACAGGTACTCATAAATCAAATAATATTGTCCGACAATCCAGGCACAACTTGAGATTTAAAATTAATTGGAAACTTTAGGCCAAGGAGTGATCATGATTGATGGTCCTGTGTGCGGCAATTTTTGCCAGAGCTCCTCTGTAATGAATGGCATAAAAGGATGAAGTAGCTCAAGAGAGGTTTTAAAAACATACTCTAGTGTTGGCTGAGCCGCTGTTCTTCTTTCTTTTGTAGATTCAATATATTTATCTGCAAACTCATGCCATAAAAAGTCATAAAGCTCTGAAGAGGCATCATGAAACCTATATTCATCTAAAGCTTTAGTAACTTTTTGAGTAACCTCTTTTAAGTTTCTAATAATTTCTTGATCATCTTTATGATCTGAAACTTCTGTCTTAGTATCTTCTGACTTAAACTCAATTAAAAACCTACCTATATTCCATAATTTATTAGTAAAATTTCTCATTGCTTGGAGTTTGGGATGGTTTAAGTTCTGATCATGTCCTAAGGCTGTGCCAAAAATAAGAGCAATTCTGGCTGCATCTGCTCCATATTGATCAACTATTTCCATTGGAGAAACTACATTACCTTTTGATTTGCTCATTTTTGTTCCTTGAGGGTCACGAACTAGACCGTGTAATACAACGTTATAAAAGGGAACTTGATCTGTCATATATAAACCCAGCATTACCATTCTAGAGACCCAGGCTTTTAAGATGTCGTAGCCTGTTTCCATAACTGAGGTTGGGTAAAACTTCTCAAAATCACTCGGCTTATTGGTTTTTAGTGTAATTACTGGCCATTGACCCGAGGAGAACCAGGTATCAAAGGTATCTGTATCTTGCTCAAGATTTATATTATCGCAATCGGAACAGCTTTTAGGCTTATCACCTTCGGTAACAACCCATCTATTACATTGGTTACAAAACCAAGCTGGAATCCTAATACCCCAAACAATTTGACGGGAGATATTCCAGTCTTTTAAATTCTCAAGCCATTGAAAGTAATGCGTCTCAAAATTTTTAGGATAGATCTTTATCTTGCCATCTAGAACTGCTTTAATTGCTTGTTTTTTTAACCCCTGAACATTTAAAAACCATTGTTCTAATGGCAAGGGTTCAATTACTGTTCCGCATTTATAGCAAGTTGCTATCCTATTTTGGTAATTTTTATCAATCTTTTCTATTAACTGTTTCTCTTGCATCTCAGCAACAACTGCTTTTCTAGCTTCTTCTACCCTCATCCCTGCAAATTTACCAGCAAGATGGTTTAAAGTTCCGTCAAAATTGATTACCTGGCGGATCTCTAAGTTATGTCTTTGTCCTGTTTCCCAATCTGTAAAATCATGAGCTGGTGTAATTTTTACCACACCTGTCCCAAACTGTTTATCAACTGATTCATCCGCGATTACTTTTATTTTGGATTTACCCAAAACCGTTTCTATCTCGACTTCTTGGCCCACATATTGCTTATATCTTTCATCCTCAGGATGAACTGCTATGGCTGTGTCACCAAATTTTGTTTCAGGTCTGGTTGTTGCTAAAACTAGAGGACCATATTTTATGTAATATAAAGGAGATCTGCGGTCTTCATAGACTACTTCTAGATCAGAAAAAGCAGTGCCATCTTTGGTGCAGTAGTTAACTAACCTGTTAGCTCTATAAACCATTCCATCGTCAAATAACTTTTTAAAGGTTAGGTAGACAAGTTTCACAATGTCCGGATCTAGAGTAAATTTTTCTCTTGACCAATCTACGGAGAATCCTAACCTTCTGAGTTGATTTTCCATTCCACCTTTATTCTTTTGAACGAAATTCCAGATCATCTGATAAAGTGTTTCTCTATCAAAATCAAAGCGTGATTTACCTTCAGCTTTTAGGTGACGCTCAAAAACAACTTGCGTCTCAAAACCAGCATGATCTGAGCCTGGAAGCCAGAGAGCTGCTTTGCCTTGCATTCTTTGGTAGCGGACTAAAATATCTTCAATTACAAACATAGCGTGGCCAAAGTGTAGATCTGCGTTAGCATTAGGTGGGGGGAGGATTATGGTATAGGGTTCACCATCTGGATTAATCTCTGGTTTAAAAAAGCCTGATTCTTCCCAGAATTTATACCATTTTTCTTCAGTTTTAGTCTGATCGTAAACTTTATCCATAATTAACTTCTTATCATCTCAAAAGCTTGACGTCTAAATTTTTTAAATAATCCACCCTCAGTATCTAGCATATCACTGGAAAATTCACTCCTTACTCTATATTCTACAAAAATCTGATCTTTGGGGATAGAAAAATTTCCTGCAGTGGTCTGGAGATTCCAAAGCCCTTTATTGGTAAAACATACACTTATCCAGTGGAATCTTTCCCCACTACTAAATAGATTTTGGTCAGGGTTTGTATAAAGGTAATAGATAACTTCCTTACTTGCTACTGTCATAAAATTTTTTAATTTTGGGAAATTTCAGGAATAGCAGTTTTTGGTATTTTGATACAAACTTCCATACGAGTTAAATCTCTGCGATAAGTGGCAGTTACACTCTCACCACCTCTAACGTAGTGAATTCTATTTATCCTACCTCTTGAGTAAACAAGTCTTACATCCTGATCATAAACTGTTGGTTGTTCCCTTAGGTTAGTCCAAACTAAAACTCTTTCTATTCTTTGAACGTCACTACTTCTTATAATTTTGGGTTCCAGCTCTTCTAATGCCGCTCTTCTTGCTCTACGTGCCTCATTAAACAGACTATATGGTGTTCTGCTAGCTTCCATGGTCAGGCTATATTAATTAAAGATTATCTTAAAGTCAATAAACTTCAGCTGACTGAAAGTCTGCTGTTTTCTTTATCAAGTTTAGATGTTTGCCAGAAAACTCTACCTTGCTTTGCTTGGTAACTTGCTGAAGTGTGTAATTGCCAGTTGTAATCCCTCTTTAAGAAAGTGGGGTTTTCTGTGCAATTGTAAAATAAATTAGTAAGCTAGAGAGAGATTTGGGTTAGCGTCTATTTTTAACGGGTCCTTAACTGGTTTTTGGTAGTATGCTCTAGAGGCGATCATAGCTCCATTATCAGTGCAAAGATAGGGAGGAGGAATGTGTAATTTAATTGATAATTGATAATTGTTAATTGATAATTGTAACTGTTCTTTAAGCTTTTTATTAGCGGCTACACCACCAGCTATCATAATCTGAGAAACTTTATACTTTTGAGCTGCTAGGATAGTTTTTTTAACTAAACAATCTATTATTGCTTGTTCAATTGAGGCACATAAATCAGCTAATAGCTGATAGTTACTGGTTATTAGTTCATTGTTCATAAGTTGCGTTTCTTGACCATCAACTATGAACCCTAAACCATGAACTAAGTTAGCTACTGCTGTTTTTAGTCCTGAAAAAGACAGATCAAAGTCATCAGAATCTATCATTGGTCTTGGTAAATCAAAAACTTTGGGGTTACCGTTTTGGGCAAGTTTGCTAATTTCTGGGCCGCCAGGATAGCTTAATCCTAAAAGCCTTGCACATTTATCAAAGCACTCACCAGCGGCATCATCTCTAGTACCACCTAAGTATTGAAATTTATTATGGTTGCTAAAAAGAACTAAGTCCGTGTGCCCTCCCGATGCCAGTAACCCTAGGCATGGGAAAGAGGGTGTATTATGTATTATGTAGTTTGTATTATGGGAATCTCTATTCCTTCCTACTCTCTTACTTGATACATAATACTTGCTACTTACTACATCTTCTACGATCCAGTTTGCATAAAAGTGGCCTAACAGATGATTAACAGGGATTAAGGGTTTATCCCAAATTAAACTTAAAGTTTTAGCTGTTTCTACTCCCACTAAAAGTGAACCAATTAACCCAGGTCCTTGAGTAACAGCTATTACATCAAGATCTTTATGGCTCACTTCTGCTTGATCTAGTGTTTCTTTGATAACTGAAATGATTGATTTTATCTGTTCTCTAGCTGCTTGTTCAGGAATTATCCCACCATATTTAGATTGTAATGATGCAGATGAAGCTACAGTATTGGATAATATTTTTATTCTAAAACCGTCATTTATTAAAACAGCAGCTGCAGTTTCGTCACAAGAAGTCTCTATCCCAAGAATCAGTTTCTTTTTAAAATTCATGGTGCAATAAGATTTACTACTGCCAGGGTATTATGAGTATGAAAACCGTGGTTAGGGATAGATTCAAATAATTTTATTGAGATTACTTGGATTGGCTCTAGCTCATTTGATTGAATCTGCTGCAATTTTTCTTCTTGAGTAGAACTTAAAGTAAAATCCTCGTTAATTTTGGCTATAGCTATATGAGGAGTGTAGCGCCTCTCATCGACCTCTAGTCCTAGTTCTAGTAATCCATCTTTTATCCGCTCTCGTAAAAGATGCAGCTTATCAAGATCCCCTTTAACTCCTAACCAAAGTACTTGAGGATGGTGAATATTAGGAAAAGCGTCAATATAGGAAGGAGTGACTATAAAAGGAGAAATATCTTTACTAACCCTTAAGATAATTTCTTCTAATTTAGCCTGAATCCCACTGTCTTGTTCGCCAATAAAAGCAATTGTTAAATGCAGCTTATCATTATCAGTAAGCCTGATTGTAGGAATTATTTTTCTTAACTCTTGTTGAACATTTACTAACTGTTGTTTATTTTTCTCTGATAAATCTAAGGCTATAAAGTATCGCATATTAAAAGTTTATCAAGTTTCCTTCTAAAATTAATTCCAAAAATTGGCGGTGCAATAGGTACTCTTCGTTACTCTTACCCTGATTGTTTGTATAATCAAAAAG
>CAZMNS010000016.1:0-2114 GCA_964567705.1 uncultured Gammaproteobacteria bacterium
GCTGCACTTTCTATATCTTCGGTTCCCTGGAACGGTCCTTTAGGAGCTAGTCGAGTTGGTCTTAAAAATGGCACTGAAATTATTAATCCTTTACTGACTGAAGTTGATGATCTTGATTTAGATTTAATGGTTGCTGGTAGTAAAAGTAAAGTTGTCATGATTGAAGCAGAAGGCCGCCAAATTGCTGATGATGAAGTTTACATGGCTGTTGAAAAAGGATTTAAAGAACTACAGCCAGTAATAGCTTTAATTGAAGAGTTTACCAAAGCATCAGGTAAGAAAAAGCTTACCTTTTCAGCAGTTGCCGAAGAGCTAGAAGAAGCCTTACTTAAAGAGGTTAAGAAATTAACTAAAGAGAGGGTTGAGGCAGCTTTGTTTGATAAAGAAAACGCCTGGCATGAGGCAACAGGAACAATGATTAAAGAAGAGCTGTCTCAAAAATACTCAGAGGTTTTAACCCCCCAAATAGTTTCTGGAATTTTTGACAAAGTAGCTAAAGAGATTATGAATGAGACAATTTTAATTAAGGGTAAAAGAGTTGATGGAAGAGCCATGGATGAAGTTCGCCCAATTCAAATCGAAACTGGAATTTTACCCCGTACTCATGGATCAGCAGTTTTTCAAAGAGGTGATACTCAAGTATTATCTATTGCTACTTTAGGACCACTTTCTGCTTCACAATCCCTTGAGGGTATGGAGGGTGAGAGTCTAAAAAGGTATATGCACCACTACAATATGAGTATTAACCCTTTTGCAACCGGTGAGGTTAAAAAAGTAGGCTCCCCAAACAGACGTGACACTGGTCATGGAGATTTAGCTGAGCGTTCTGTTGCCCAAGTTTTACCATCTGAAGAAGAGTTTCCTTATGCCATTAGAATAGTTTCCGAAGTTTTAGCTGCAAATGCTTCTACCTCTATGGCAGCAGTTTGCGGGTCTACTTTAGCTTTACTAAATGCCGGCGTCCCAGTTGAGCCTGTTGCTGGTATTGCTTTAGGGTTATTGTCTGATGATAAAAAGTTTCAAGTAATTACTGATATGAGAGCAGTTGAGGATTTTTATGGAGAAATGGATTTTAAAGTGGCTGGAACGCTTCAAGGGGTGACTGCAATCCAGATGGATACTAAGCTTGAGGGTTTAAGCTTTGAGATTATCAAAGAAGCGCTAAGTCAAGGTAAGCAAGCCCGGGAAGTGATCATTGCTCAGATGAAAAACGCCTCACCCAAAAAAGCAGAGTTATCTAAATACGCTCCCAAGATTGAGTTAACTCATATCAAGCCAGAAGAGATTGGGATGTTAATTGGTCCAGGAGGAAAAAATATTAATGGAATTATTGCTGCAACAGGAGCTCAAGTTGATATTGAAGATGATGGTACAGTGATGGTTTCTTCATCTGATAGTGAAGCTATAAAGAAAGCCTTAGATGCTATTAATGGTATGTTTAAACAGGTGCAAATCGGAGAAGAGTATGATGGAAAAGTGGTCAGAATTGTTCCTTTTGGAGCTTTTGTAGAGATACTACCTGGTAAAGATGGATTAGTCCATGTTTCTAAAATGGCTCCTTACAGAGTCGAAAAGCCAGAAGATATAGTTTCAGAAGGACAAATGATTCATGTTAGAGTAGTTGAGGTTGATCAGCAAGGTAGAATTAATTTATCAATGCTATTTGGAGAGGATGCCAAAAAAGCTGAATCAGAAAGAGAGTCCGGATTTAGGCCTAGGTTTAGCGGAAGAAGGGAATCTTCCAGTAGGCAAGGTTATAGTAGCAGACAAAATCAACGTCCCAGACCAAGACGTTCCAAATTTGGTAGATGATAAAGTATAAAAAAAGTTATCTAATCCTTGTTACGATAACAAGTTTAAGTCTAATATTTATTATTAGTTATTCTTTACTTCAAGGTTTTATTTCCAACGAATTTTTTAAGAGAGCATTATTTAATAAAAGCAGTGCTAAAATATCCTCTTTAGACAATAGATTAATTGTTGATTTTAAAATTGCTCCAGAAGATAGATTATTAGCAGAGAGATTTTCTAATAATTTAGGTATTAGCCATGAGTGGCTTAAGGGACTAAGTATTGAAATGGATGAGGCTAGTATGGCTAAAATAGAAAATAGT
>CAZMNS010000016.1:2124-10053 GCA_964567705.1 uncultured Gammaproteobacteria bacterium
CCTACTGAAGTTGGTCTCAACTTTAGTGATAAGCAGTTAATTTTCCAAGGAGGAGTAAGCTCTGTTTTAAACTCTGCACTGCCCTCTCATGATTATAATTTTGCAACTGATTCCGGAAAAGTTTCTCTTAAAGTTAACAGTGATAGGGCTTATCAACTTGAGATTGACAATCCAGAACCGCTTCTTAAGTACGCCAGCTCTTCAGGGAAGATGCACTTATCAGCAAAAATTGAAGCGCTATTCCCAATAGCTGTAAAAATAGATAGAATAACTATAAGTGTTAGAAATAAAAATATCAGCGGTGGTATTTATTTAAAATAAATCTCTGATATCTTTGTAATAGAAGCGTTAAAGCTTAAACTGGACGATTCGGTAGTTAAAATTTTAAAACAGAATAAGTGATTTCCGAATCTGTCCAAGCCATATGGATTCTGCCCAAATAATTGAACAATTAAGAGAGAAAGTAAAAAGTTCTGATCTGCCTGCTGATGTAGCAGCTAGACTTGAAAATGAAGTTATAAGGGTTGAGCTAGCAGCAAAAACTGGATTTAATCTAGAGACAGATCGACAGATAGCTTTTATTAACTTTGTTTGTGATCTTCCTTGGAATAAAACCAATCAAGATATTTTAGATATCGCTAGAGCAAAACAGGTTTTAGATAAAAATCATCATGGGATGGAACCTATTAAAGAGCGGATTTTAGAATATTTAGCAACACTTATCTTAAATAAACAAAAAGGTCAGGTACCAAAATCTCAGGTTTTATGCTTTGTAGGACTGGCAGGTTCTGGAAAAACAACTTTAGCATTTTCAATTGCTGAAAGTTTAGGAAGGCCAATTATTAGAATACCATTTGGAGGTTTAGGAAGTGCGCTGCAGCTTAGAGGTGAATCTAGATTGAAACCTGAAGCTGAAGCTGGACTGGTGATTAAAGCAGCTAAAAAAGCTCAAGTTAAAAATCCAGTTATTTTGCTTGATGAACTTGATAGGGTGACTGCTGAAGCAAGAGCAGATATAATGGGAGTCCTAGTTGAGTTATTAGACCCAGAGCAAAATAGAGCTTTTTTAGATCATTATTTAGATATACCATTTGATCTGTCGCAAGTTTTATTTGTTTCAACTGCTAATAATTTAACCAATGTAGCAACAGCAGTTTTAGACAGGCTTGAGGTTTTGGAGATGCCATTTTACTCAGACGAACAAAAGATTGTAATTGGCAGGGATTATCTTTTGCCAAAAGCCTTAAAAGATGATGGATTAGATCCAAACGTTTTAAGTATTGGCGAGAACCTTTGGCCGCAAATAGTAAGACCGCTAGGATTTGATGGTGGAATCAGATCCTTAAAGAGGAATATTGATTCTTTAGTTAGAAAGATAGCTAAAAAAGTAGTCGAAGGTAATTCGGGTCCATATCGGATTACAGCTGAAAATATAACTGAATTTTTACCAACTTAAATTATGGCGATAAAATCTTTTAGACCTAAAATATTTAAAAAAACAAAAGACAACTTGGTAGTTCCTGAAACAAATAAATCTGGTCAATTTTTAAAACTGATTCCTTTGGGAGGAGTTGGAGATGTAACTAAAAATATGTACATCTATGAATACAAAGATGATATTGTAATCATAGATTGCGGGGTAGGGTTTCCTGATGAAGGGATGCCCGGGGTAGATTTGATAATACCTGACATCTCCTACTTGAGGGATAAGAAAAGTAAGATTAAAGCAATTTTAATAACCCATGGTCATGATGATCATATAGGAGGGTTGCCTTATATCTGGCCGGAACTAAACGCTCCAATTTATACTCAAAGGTTAACAGCCGGGTTAATTAAGTCTAAATTTATTGAGCATAACTTACCAAAAGATCAGATCAAAGTTGTTTCTTTGAATGATACTTTAAGGCTGGGTGCGTTTGAGGTATCTTTTTATCAAGTTTCTCACTCAGTTCCTGATTCAACTGGAATTGTGATAAATTCACCGGTCGGAACAATTATTCATCAAGCTGATTTTAAAATGGATTGGACACCAGTTAATGGTCAGGTGACAGAGGTAGGAAAAGTAGCCCGAGTTGGGGAGCATGAAGTTATATTAATGCTAATTGATTGTTTAAGGGTTGAAAAACAAGGCTATACTTTATCAGAAAAAACAATTGAGCCCACTTTTGCTAATATTGAGCGAGAAACGGAGGGTAAATTATTAATTACCATGACGTCTTCTAATGTCACCAGAGTTCAGCAAGCAGTTAATGTTGCTAGTAAATCTGGCCGTAGGTTAGCATTATCAGGCAGATCAATGGAGAATGTTTTTCAAGTTTCAAGAGATCTAGGATATTTGGATATTCCTCCAGGATTGGTAATTTCTCAAGAAGAGGTTAAACGCTTTCCTGATAATAAAATAATGGTCTTGATTGCTGGATCCCAGGGTCAACCAGGTTCTGCGCTTTCCCGCGCTGCTAATAATGATCATAAATTTATAAGACTCACTAAAAAAGATGGTGTAGTATTTAGTGCTGACCCAATTCCTTCAACTGAAGCAGCCCAGCACTCATTAATTGATACTTTAACTAAGTTAGGTTGCAGCGTTTACTATACTGCAATGACCTCAGACTTACATGTTTCAGGGCATGCTGCCTCTGAAGAAATTAAGGTTATGATCAATTTAGCAAGACCAAAATATTTAATGCCTATTGGTGGAACTTTTAGGCATATGAAGGCGTTTTCAAAAATGGCTCAAGAAATGGGATATCCAGAAGATCAAGTAATGCTGCTGCAAGAAGGCCAAACCTTAGAGATTAAAGATAAAAGAATTACTTTAGGGGATTTAATTAATGTCTCTAATGTTTATGTTGATGGGTTAGGCGTGGGAGATGTGGGTAATGTTGTTTTGCGTGATAGGCAACTAATGAGCGAGGAAGGTGTAGTTGTAGTGGTCATTCCACTTAACACTAAACAAGGAGGAATTATTGCTGAACCTGATGTAATCTCCCGAGGTTTTGTCTTTGAAAAAGCAGCTGAGGATCTGTTGGAGGCAGCTAAAGAGATTGTCCGTTCTGTTATTAAAGAACATCAAGGTAGCCCAATAGACTGGCGTTACTTAAGACACCAGATTGAAGAAAATCTAAAGAAATTTTTCTATCAAGAGACCAAAAGAAACCCAATGATTCTACCAATAGTAGTAGAAGTATAGGTTATCCTATAGTAGCAATGATGTGATATAATTCAATAACTAAACATGCCTAGAAGAAGATCAATTTATTCTTTGCCAAAATTAAGGTTGCGACAAAAAACAGTTATTACTGTTGGCACGATAGTTTCTTTTATTTTGGCAGCCCTTTCCCTAGCTTCTCTTTTTACAGATGCGTTGGTTCTTAATTTTTGGATGTCTTTTTTAAACAACTACCTTGGATGGGGGGGATATCTTTCGCCAATCATCTTTATTCTTTCTGGTTTAGTTTTGCAAAGGGTTAAATGGGGATTTGGCCAGTTAAATGTTTTACTTGGTTTTGTGGCTATCTTGATCTCCTTAGTCTCATTAACAGCTGCTGTAGATATAAAAGCAGCTGGGGCAGTGGGCGCTGATATTTGGACTCAATTGATGCTTCTTTTAACCCCATTTGGCGCAGCAGCGCTACTTTTAGGAGTGTTTTTTATAGGATTAGTAGTTCTTTTTAACACCTCCTTGGGACAGGTTTTTTCTATTTTAGGTACCATGTTAAATTATCTAACAAATTTTTCTTTTAAAATCCCTTTTCTCTCTGGTTCTAGCAGCTTCTCGCCAGCTAAAGTGCCTATTAAAGTTTCCGGAATGGATGAAAGGTCAAAACAAAAAACTACTGCCAGAGATGATGTAATGAGTGATCAGATAGTAGCTAATGTTGCTGGGCAAACAAAGGTCTGGAAATATCCCCCGCTATCACTACTTTCAGAAAAAGTAGGCGCTCCAGCAGATAGAGGAGACATTAAAAAGAATGCGGCAATTATTGAAAAAACACTAGATTCTTTTGGGATTCAAGCTCGTGTTGCTGAAGTAAATGGCGGCCCAGCTGTTACTCAATACGCCTTAGAGTTAGCAACAGGTACGAAAATTTCCAAGATTGCTAATTTACAACACGATATTGCCCTAGCTCTGGCTACCAGAACTGGTACAGTTAGGATTGAAGCTCCGATCCCTGGTAAATCTTTAGTTGGTATTGAGGTACCAAATCATACACTTGAGATTGTAGGCTTAAAATCTATTTTGGCTGCAGATGAGATGAGTAAGCATAAGTCAAAGTTAGCAGTGGTTTTAGGAAGGGATACTGCCTCTAACCCAATGATAGTTGATATTGACAGGATGCCCCACTGTCTAGTTGCTGGAACTACTGGCTCAGGTAAATCAGTTTTAATTAATGCTTTTATTTCTACCTTACTTTATAGGAATTCCCCAGAAGAGCTTAAGTTAATCATAATTGATCCTAAAAGAGTAGAGTTAACTAATTTTAATGGTATTCCCCACCTTTTAACACCGGTTATTACTGAACCAGAAAAGATCCTTTCAGCGCTAAAATGGTCAATGGCTGAAATGGATCGCAGGTATAAACTATTTCAGTCTGTTGGGGTCAGGAATATTGCTGGATATAACGATATGTCTGGTTTCCAAGCCCTCCCATACATTGTGATCGTTGTTGATGAATTAGCAGATTTGATGATGTTTGCTCCAGTTGAGGTTGAAGACGCCATAACTAGAATTGCTCAGTTAGCCAGAGCAACTGGGCTTCATTTAGTAATTGCCACCCAAAGGCCGAGTGTTGATGTTATTACTGGTTTAATTAAAGCTAATATTCCTTGTCGGATCGCTTTTAATGTCTCCTCAATGGTTGATTCAAGGGTTATTATTGATCAGCCTGGAGCAGAGAAGCTTTTAGGCAGAGGAGATATGCTTTTTCTACCACCTGACGCTAGCAAGCCGATGCGTATCCAAGGAGTATTACTCTCTGATTCTGAGATCTCTAATTTAATAGATTATCTTAAATCCATTGGGGTTGAACCGCAATATACAGCTGAGGTAACTGAGATGCCTTTGGGAAATAGATTTAGGAAAGGTGGGGAAGGCGACAGAGATGACTTATTTGATGAGGCAGTGAGAACTGTTTGTCAGTATGATCGGGCCTCAGCTTCTTTGCTGCAAAGAAGGCTTAAAGTAGGATATGCTAGAGCTGCAAGAATCATAGATGAACTGGAAGATGCAGGGATAATTGGAGTAGGAGATGGGAGCAAACCTAGAGATGTTTTAGTTAGAAATGCAGATGAGTATTTTGCTAATCAAGCCGGAGGCGAGCAACAAACAACCTAAAATATTCTAAAAGCTAGATGATATATAATCTCCCATATGCGGACTGTTGGCCAACTTCTAAAGGAAATTAGAGAGGCAAAACTTTATTCTTTAGAGGATATCGAAAAACACACCAAAATCAGAAAAGAACTGCTCCAGGCACTGGAGGCTGATGATTATAACGCCTTACCCCCAGCTACTTTTATTCAAGGGTTTATTAAAAATTATGGTAAGTTTTTAGGATTAGATGGGCAAAAGATGCTGGCAATTTTTAGAAGGGATTTTGAAGCTAAAAGACACCCACCGCAAGTTTTAGAAAGTTTTTCTAACCCAGTTGAAAAAAATAAATTTAGGTTAACCCCAACCAGAATAGTAGCATCAGCAGTTTTTTTAATTATAATTTGTTTTTTAAGCTATCTTTGGGTAGAATATAGACAATTTATTGGAGCGCCACCGCTAGAGATTGTAAGCCCTAGCGAGCAGCAAACTGTAGAGACACCATCTGTAGTAGTAGAGGGAAAAACTGATTCTGAGGCGCAGGTGCGAGTTAATAACCAAGAAGTAGGAGTAGATCAAGATGGTAGGTTTTCTCAAGAAATTAAGTTACCATCCTCAGTTAATACTATTACAATAACAGCAACTTCTAAATTTGGCCAAACAGCTAAGGAAGAGAGAACAGTGGTAGTTAGACAATAATATACATGAGTCCTTTAGAGATAGCTTTAATTATATTAGTTTTCATCTGGTCACTCATTTTTGTAATTTTTGGAACTGTTTTAATAATTATTTTTCTAAGAATCAAACACTCTTTAGAAAAACTTAATAAAATCTTAGATACTACAGGTGATGTTGCCTCAGGGGTAAAAGCCATGGCCGCAGGCGCAGCCTCCATCTTTGGTAAATCTAGAGTAAGCTCTATTAAAAAATTAGTTGCTAAAACAGTAGGAAGAAAGAAGTAATAAGCATGATAGACTAGTCTATCATGCTTAGTTAATACTAACTTGAGATATCCATAAATAAAGTTAAATTTAGGCAGATGTCTATGATTAAAGAGCAGTTTAGCGTTGTATTTCTAGGAGATCAGGAACCGCCTCATAAATTAATTCTTTTAAAAAGAGAATCCAAAAGATATGGAGGAGATCTGATGACTGGAATTGGTGGCCATTATGATCCAGACATTGACCAGAACATAGTTGATACAGCAGTTAGGGAGTTAAAAGAAGAGGTGCCATTATATGCAGATATTCCAATAGTAGAGTTTGCTAGAGCCATTGTTAATAACAAAAAGGGGTTAGCTTATTTTTGGGGATTAGTTGATGTTGAAGGTGAACTACCCAGGGTTGAGGGGAATGAAGGAGTCTTAGAGCTTGTACCTGTTGAATCATTATCAGACCAACCTATTTTCCCAACAACAATGCCCGTGCTCCAAGAGTGGGCAGCAAGGGGTTTCAGAACTGATAGGCCTTGGACAATGTACATAACTGGAGAAGAAGATTCTAAAGGTGTAACAAGGAATGTGATTGTTGATAGGATAGTAGAAGGTTTAGTGGAATTTTAGAGATAATGCATAACGCCCTCCGGGTGATTTAGGTTTACACCTTTCCTTTAGATTTACTTTTTGTAAATAGTTTTATCCCACCAATTTTTTCAAAATCTTTTTTATTTAAGGTAACTAGTTCTAATTTATGAGCTAAAGATGTAGCAGCGATGATTGCATCAGCTATTTCCAGATTATACTCTGACCTTATTTTTCCTGCATTCTTAGAGAGGTCTTTGTCTAAGTTTAAAACGTCCATACCCGTTAAAATAAACTCTAGTTGTTGGCGTGCCAAAGCTTTCTCCCAAACTATTTTTCCAGCATACAATTCTGTATGCGATATGATAGAAATGTAAAATTTATAATTCTTGTCAGCTAATTGCTGGAGTAGAGTTGAATTTTTGTCCTTGACTCTTAGAAAATCAACAATTACTGAACTATCTAGAAGAACCTTTTTGCTCATTCCACAACCTCTTAATTCTTTTCTCCATTTGAGCTCTACTTTTTTTGTATTCTGTATAGTCTTTTTCAGTAAACCAGTCTGTTTTTAACTCCAGTAACTTTTTAGCATAAGTTTTCTTAGAGGATTTTTTTACTCCCACTCTCTCTCTAATAACAGCAGAAAGGCTGGTTCTTCTTTTAGCAGCTTCCTCCTTAAGTCTTAAATAATCCTCTTCTAAAAGCCTGATATTGGTTGTAATATAATTACTCATACAATACTATTGTATTATTGTATTGGATTTTGTCAATATTTTAAAAAGAGTTTAATCTTTAACTATTGCATAAATTCTTTTTAAACCAGCTCCTAGGGATTCTTGTTTGAGGATTTTAAATTTGCCTAAACTTCCTGTATGTTCAACGTGTGGACCACCGCAAAGTTCTTTGGAAAAATCCCCTATCTTATAAACTTTTGCTTTTTCTGGGTAACTTTCGCCAACATTAGTTAAAGCACCTTTTTTAATAGCTTCTTCTCTGTTTTCAATATCAAACCAAACCTGAAGATCATCTTTAATTTTTTGATTAACTAAATCCTCTACTTTTTTAATCTCCTCCTCAGAAAGTTTTTGATCATGGGAAA
>CAZMNS010000017.1:0-9356 GCA_964567705.1 uncultured Gammaproteobacteria bacterium
TAATGCAAGCTATTGGTAACGCCTTAACTTCTAAAAACCCTTCTTTAAGAGTTCTTTTTGCTTCATCTGAAAAATTTATGAATGATTTAGTTTTATCGATTCAAAATAAAAAAACCGCTGAGTTTAGGCAAAGGTATCGAAGCTGTGACTTACTTTTAGTTGATGATATTCAGTTCATCTCTGGTAAAGACTCCACTCAAGAAGAGTTTTTCCACACCTTTAATGAACTTTACACTAAAAATTGTCAGATTATTTTAACCTCAGACCGCCCGCCAGCTGAAATGGTAAGGCTGGAAGCAAGATTATCCTCCCGGTTTCAAGGAGGGTTAATGGTTGATATTCAACCACCAGATTTTGATACTCGCGTTGCCATCCTTAAAGCTAAACTTGAAGAAAAAAAAGAACAGTTACCAGCTGAGGTATTAAACTTAATTGCAGAATATGCCCAGTCAAATACTAGGGAGCTCGAAGGTAAGTTAACGCAAATTTTACAATTAAGTAAACTTACTGGTCAAGGTCCAACTGTTGAGAGTGTCTCACAGTTTCTTGGTACAAAAACTTCTATTAATCAAAGTAGTCTGGATTATAAAAAAGTTTTAAGTAGTATTAATCAGTATTTTAACACCAAGCTTACTGATTTAACTGGCCCAAGAAGGCAAAAAGAGCTGGTTTTACCAAGACAAATTGCCATGTTTATCCTTTATGAGGAGTGCAATATACCTATGAAAAAAATCGGGCATATCTTAGGGGGTAGAGATCACACCACTATACTCCACGGCATAGAAAAAATTAGGGCTGCTGTTAGCCGGGACCGGGAGGTGCAAAGGATAGTCATTGAACTTAAGCAGCTTAACTTTTAAATATCCACAAGTTATATTTGAGTTATCCACATACATATCCACAATAATTAATATATATATATCAACACAAATTTTAAGCGAAACTTGAGCTTATTTTTAACTACTTTTAAACATTTACACCTTGCCTATTAATACTATTACTAGTTTAGTATCTAAAGTTTAGTACGAATGGTTTGTTGATAAGTGTTAAAATAACTAAACAAAATGGATCTAGACTGGAAAGTTATATTAATTATTCTAACAGGACTGATAATTGCTTATTTAATTGGTAGATTACAATCAAGAAAAACTCAAGATATTCCTCAAGATTTGATTGATCTTTATAAACAAGTTGATGGATTACCTTTAAAAATTCTCCAAACTATCCAAGGCTCTATTAATCCCCAAAAAGGCAAGATGGCAGAGCTTTTAACTTATGCAGAGTTAAGGTATGATTACGATCGAATTATCCCTTTAGGTTGGCCAATAGACTTTATAGGTATTAAAAATAATCAAGGAATAGATTTTATTGAAGTTAAATCAGGGGATCAAGGAGTATTAACAGATGAAGAAAAACATATTAAAAGTTTGATACAATCTGGAAACGTCAACTTTAGATTAATTAGGATTAGTGAGGATGAAATTAGTCGGTTTGTATCTGCTCAGAGAGAAAAGTAATGAAGGTTAATATTTTACAACAAGATCTTCTACCTGTCTTAAATTCAGTTTCTCGCTCGAGTGGAGTTAGAACCTCTCTTCCAGTTCTGGCTAATATTTTAATTCAAACTGAAGGAGCTAAATTAAAGCTTTCTGCAACTAATTTAGAAATTGGGGTAGTTAAAAGGGTAAATGCAAAGGTACTTGAACCAGGAGAGATCTCTGTTCCAGCTAGAACTTTAGTAGAAACAATATCTTCTCTTTCAGGTGAGATATCATTAGAAGCAGAGCTAGATCAACTCAAGATTTCCACCTCTAAATTTAAAGCAGTAATTAACGGTATTAGCGCCTCAGAGTTTCCGTTAATACCACTCTCTTCAGAAAATCAAGTATTAGTTGACAGTAAGATTTTAAGTAGTAGTTTACCAAAAATCACTTTTGCTTCAGCTGTTGATGAAGGAAGGCCAGTGTTAACAGGGATTTTAACTGAGATTAAAAATAACGAGCTAATATTAGTAGCCACAGATGGTTTTAGGTTAGCCCATCAAAAAGTAGCGCTAACTTCAGAGGAGACGCTTAAAGTATTAATTCCGAGAAGAACTTTTGAAGAAGTGGTTAAATTAATTGATGAAGAGTTAAAATCTAAAGAGCAAGAAAAAATAACTATCTCTAGTTCAGAAAACCAAAACCAGATTATCTTTAAAATAGGCCTTAGCGAGCTTTCTTCAAGGCTTATTGAGGGTCAATTTCCTGCCTGGGAAAAAATAATCCCGCTTAAATTTAAAAATAGAACTGTTATAGATAGAAATGAGTTTTTAAAAGCTGTCAAGCTAGCTTCTATTTTTGCTAAAGATGCTGCTAATATAGTTAAAATTCAAACCAGTAAAAACAGTTTAAAATTATCTTCAGAGACTAAAGAGCTAGGTTTCCAAGAGACAGAGCTAGAAGCAGAGGTAGAGGGAGAGGAGATAATTATTGCTTTTAACTCTAAGTTTTTAATTGACGCGCTCTCTGCTACTTCAAGCTCTCAAATTACCATTGAGTTTTCCGGAAACTTATCAGCTGCTTTAATTAAACCAATTGGGGAGGAAGTAGAATATATTATTATGCCAGTAAGGTTGAGTTAATTGTTAATAATTCATGGTTAATTGATAATTGAAGAATGACAGTTAAAGAACATACTGCTTATAAAAAAGCCCGAGATTTAGCTAAGTTAATTTGGATAATAACTCGAAGTTGGGATAAAGTAACGAATCATATCCTAGGAAACCAATTTATTAGATCTGTAGATTCTATTTCAGCTAATTTGGCGGAAGGATGGAATAGGTATACAAAAAAAGATAAAATAAACTTTTACATAATAGCTCGAGGCTCTGCAAACGAGAGCATTGATTGGCTGGAAAAAGCTTACGAGAGAAACTTAATAAACCTTACTGATTATCAACAGGCTAAAAAGCTCCTTTGTAGCCTCCCAAAAGAAATTAATGGTTTGATTAAAGGAACTAAAAGCAATCTTAAGGCTTGATCTTCTATTAACAGTTACCAATTAACAATTATCATTTAATTATACTCCGCTATAATTGATAGTTTTAAAGCTAAAGTTTAAATTATCAGGAAGCTTTTCTCCAGTATCAAAGCCGTAATCTTTTAAAATAGTTAAATTGTAGCCAGTCCCAAGTATAAAAGGATTAACTGGGATTATTCTCATGGTTTTATTATCATTAGTCAGCTCTATTCTAAATTCATGATTTGGGGAAAAAACTACTTTTCCAGGATCATTAACTAAGGGTTTATTAAAGGTTAATTCTATAATTTGAGTAGGTAAGATTGTAACTCCGTTTAAAGGGTTTGGATTAGTTAATACTAGATTAGGTTGTTCTTCTTGGTTTTGAGGGTTTTTAGGGTCATTTTGAGGCAAATTAGGGCTGTATAATCCTCCTTGGAAGATAGCAATTAAAATAACCCCAATAGCTATAATAACCCAGATAACTTTCTGCTTAAGAAGAGCCAATATGAGATTATTTTCTCACTTAACTGATATTATGACAAGAAGCTTGGAAGTAATTACTTCACCTCAATAATCCATTCAACTAAGGTAGTATCTGCCCCAATAGCAGTAAGTTGAGCGAGTATCTCTTGTTGATAAACAGATGCATCATCGGTAGGTCCTTTAAGATAAATTACTGCTTCTATCTTTTCTGTCTCTTGATTAAACATTACGAAATAATTATCACTAGATAGAGGAAGTTGGTTGTGCCATGGATAGTTACCCTCAATACATCCTACCCACCGCCCGTAATATTCTGCTGGATCAACTGGCCCTATATTTTCCGGAGTACATATAATATTGTTTTGAATACCATCTGATTGCTCTTCTTGCTCCCAAGCGAATCTTTCGTCATTAGGTCTTGATTGTAACCCTTCAGGACCGTTTATCCAGGTTGTGGTACCATCTGTAAAAGCTGTCCAATTATCTATCTTTCTCCACACAAGTAATCCATGGGTTGTTGCTTGCAATGCATTACCAGTTTCAGGCTCAAAATGCTCATCTTCTGTGCATTCGCCAACAACTTGTGGAATTTGATTATAAAGTGATCCAAACCCACTAACAAATTCACAATCAATACCACTTCTTGGGGCCTCATAAGCTTGAATTATAGCTGGAGGAGTAAGAAATGCAGTGGAAACTGTAAAAGCAGCTGCTGCTGGGTATCTAACCCAACGACGCACAACCCATTTTGAAACCTCTACTAAAAAATCACTATTTTGAGAGGGTTCAGTTTTATCAAGAGTTCCTTTTTGAGCTGAATCAAACCCAGCTTCAATATTCATAAACTTTAAATAACTATATCATATTTAGGTTTAAAAATCAAATCAAACTAAGTAGGAATTAATAAATTAAGGCTTAGGTTCTATAATCCACTCGACCTCTGTTTCTTTAACGGGTATATTTAAAAAGCCTAACTTATCCATAATTTCTTTTTTAAAATCATTTACTTGGCTATCAATACTACTTGGAGAGCCTTTTTTTGGATAAAGTACACCAACTACCTTTTCTTTTTCTAGATCAAAATAAACAAAATATCCACTAGATTTAATAGGCAACTTAGTGTACCAAGGATACTCTTTATCTATCCTCGACCAATAATCCGCCCAATTTTTATCTGCCTGCAATTGCACCTTAGATAAATCTTCACCTGATAGATTTTCTGCTGCTATTGTAGAAATAGACCACTGGTGAGATTTTGGAGGGTAATCTAGCCTTAAATTATAACTAGTTCCTGTTGCCATAGGTGAGGGTTTAATTACTAGTGTTTTTCCGGAGTTTAGCCATTCTTGCTCAAAATTGAAAGCAGGAGTAGAAGAAAACTTAACTTGATTTTGCTGCACAGACGTTAAATTTCCTGAAAAGTTAATACTTATTTCCTGATAAATACTTATATTTATAGCTTTATCTTGCGGGTTAATTGATTCAACATTCAGGTTTCCTAATCCGGTACTACTTATAGGGATAGGGGAAGGATCTAATAAATCTCTAAGATTACCCTCTTTTCTTAGAAAAAAGAAGAAAAAAGCTAAGGCTAAAATTATTAAGACGATAAAGATTATTAGCAAATATTTATACATATCGGTTATTTTACTCTATTGAGCTAACCCCCCAAACCCCCTAACAGGATAAGGTTTTGCAGGAATATTCCAATTTCTAAACTGTATCTCGCGAGATTTTGCTGATGAATTTGATTCAAGTGTTTTTATATAACCATTACCATTTTCATCAACCTCAATCTCTTCGATAATACCTACATGCTCAAAGCTGGTATGCTCTCCTGATTTTGACTCCCAAAACATCGCATAGCTAGGTTTGGCATTTGCAGTTATCTGTTTATCTGCTTCATAATCAAGATGAATATAACCAGGTGCAGTTTTCCACCACTTTCTCATGGCTATAACACCTGCATGAGGATTTCTAGTTAAGCCAGCAAAACCAGCTAGATTATATGCATCTATTATAAGGTATGTACACCAAAATAAATTTCCTGCAAGATTATCTGCAGTAAGAGGTATGGTATTTGGCCACGCTTTTGCGGTATAGTCACCATTTGTGAGTGTTGCATCAAAAACGTTATAATTTCCTGGATAAACAACCCCACCTTTTTCTAAAATATCTACAATCTCTTTTGCCCATTTTAGAATACCTGCGTTTCCACCTCCTATAGCAGGATCTTCGTCTAGAGAATCTCCTACTTCAGTGGACCAGGGATTTGATCTTATGGTAGTTTGAGCATAGATATTAAAGGGAGTAAAAAATAAACTTAGGGATAAAATAAAAACAACTAGAAGCTTAAACTTAATCATGGTGTTAAAGGAACTGCTTTCTTAATACTATTAATTAAGCCTTGCGCATATCTATCTAATTTATCTTCGCTTAATTTTTGAGGTCCATCTCCTCCTACTTCGTTATAGACCCAGGGAACTGTTGCAAAAAGCTGAACCAAAGGTATGTTTCCTGGAGCTAGCCCAGCTCTACCGGCAAAATTAACTGTAGTTAACTCAACTGATCTACCCTCTACCTTGCCTCGCTCAGTAACAAAAATCTGGCTGTATTCCTGGCTTTTTTGAGCAATTTCAGAATTATTAAAAGTTACCCTCTCTCCGTCAGATTTTTCCCGATAAAGACCTACTTTCTGAGGATAAACTTGGGCAAAATTCCATGTTCCTGCAGAGTGATCTGTATGTATACTTACAGCTAGAGCTGCATTTGCGTTATTGGCGACGTCAGCACGTCCCCGATGGGAAACACTCTCTCCTATTCCATTTTTAGTCATGATAACTGTATAGCCATCTGTTTCTAGTTTCTGCTTTACCTTTTGCGCCACTTCAAACACCTCTTCTATCTCAGGATGATTTGGATAATCATGGTCTAATATGCCACTTGCAGGATCAATTCTTTGACTATCATCAGCGCTGTGTCCTGGATCAAGTATTATAACTTTTGACCCTCCTGCATCTGGCTTGGGACCTGTAGGGTTACCAACCTGAAATATGACTTTATTACTGGAATAGGTCGAAGCTGCGTATATTACCCTCACAAGTAGTAGAATAAAAATTATACTTAAGAAAACATACAAGTATTTCATAATTAACATCCTTCAGCCAGAGGGCTAAATATGATATCTTGGCCACTCAACTGTCTGCTGACTTGTGAGTTTAAGTAAAATACCACAGGTAGGTTACAGATACCTTCTTGGCTAAATCCCTGTTGAATTAACCACTCTACAGCCTCGGTCTTCGCTACTTGAATATCAGTAGATTTAATTTCTATCATGAATTGATTTGCAGCCTTTACGTACTCGATATGATATAAGGTATTCTGGACAAAAACCCCCGATTTATTTCCTAGGGAGTTAATAAGCCGTTCTCTAGTTGATTGATCTTGTACAGATAGAGGTTTCGGATTATTTAAATTATCAAGCATTTTTTTTGTAGCACTGGCCGAATATTTAACTCGCTGATTTGATAGCCGATCTACTATCTGAGGTGAAGAAGTCGGCGTCGCTGAAGGGATAGGTTGTATTCTCCCAGAGGTTCGGAATAGAAAAACTACAAGCAAAATCACTACAAGGATGAAAAATAAGACGATTATTAAAATCTTTGTTTTATTCATAATTTAAAAACAATCAGGTCTATCTCCTAACCGTGTTGAATAATCCCCATCCGATGATTGTATATACTCACAAGGTCTAGTAGCCCAATAGTCGAAAATTTTACCTAAAGGAATAATAACTTTATTATTATAATTTATTGCGTTACTGGTCTGTAAATGCCACTCAACATCTCCTGCATCATATTGTGTGGTGCCTTTACCAGCTGGGTTCATTTGATATAAACCATAAGCGCCTAGCCCACTTGAAGAAGCAGCATAAAACTCGTTAGGATTATAGCTGCTTTCTCCAGGGATTATAACGTCAAACCAAATATTTACATATTGGGAGTCTACCTGTTCAAGTAACACATAAAGGTCATCTTTATTAAAATTGCAATTAGGATCCCCGTAGTTAGCTTTAGGACTAATAAACTTGTATTTTCCTCCACAGGTATCCTTATTTGGGGGAACATTCTCGAAATCTCCTACCCCGCCTGTTTCTTTAGTAATTTCCCATCCTGCCTGATTTACCACCCAAATATTATTTTCTAATGCTTCTACTGTAAGTATTAAGTTTTTAGTCTCCCCTGCTTTTAAGCTAAATTTCCAAGTAACTTCACCTTTATCATAACTTCCATCAGGTGCATCTATAAACTTAGTTTTATCTGGAATTGTATCTGTCACTTCTACCTCTGCTGTTCCTGAACCTATATATTTAGCCTCAATATTATAAACTAAAGGTTGGGTCTTATTATCAACCTTACAATCTAAAGTGCAACCTCCTGGGCCTGTTTTCTTAAGTTCTAAATTACCCGCTTTTGTACCTTGAGACTCAGCGCTTCCTTCTGCGTTGTTAATTACCCAGGTGTTTTCAACTTCTGGGTTAACTGTAACTACTAACGCTAGTGTTTTAATTTCCCCTGCATTTAAACTAAACTCCCAGGTAACCTCATTTCTGTCAATATCATAACTTCCATCAGAGGATTTAAAAGTAGTTTTCTCTGGAATCTCATCTAGCAGTTTTATATCTGCTTTAGTGCTACCCTTATTACTAACCTCAATTGTATAATTAATATCTGGCTGACTAATAATCTTGGTGATATTACCAGCTGTATCTTTTTCTACTTCTGGATTAGGAACCTGTTTTTCACCTATTTTATTGACCTTTATATCTGTTTGGTCCGTTAACACTCCGGTTAGATCAAAAGGAGGTAGCAGATTTAAGATATCATCATAGTAAAAGAAAAATAAAATAATAATCAGTAAAACTCCAAGGGCTATTGCTATTGGGACCCAGACTTCAGAAGTAGCTGCAGCCACAGCTACTCCAGCCCTGGCAGCTGCTTGAGCAGCAAGTCTTCCAGCTTGTCTGCCTAAATTTTTCCCTAACCCTTTAGCTAAAGATCTAGCATACCTACCACCTCGGTATAAATTTCTGGCGTCTTGAAAACTTACCTTGGGACCTTGGTTTTGATTTTCTTGATAATCATAAGAGCTGCCACCTCCGCTTAGAAATGGTTCAATATATTTATTGCCGATAAAAGCGCCACTCACCCCCCCTAAAAAAGCGCCTGTTGTTCCCAGTATTGGGTAACCTGCTAGCGCACCAACAATAGCTGGTATAACTGTAGAGTAAGGGATTTTAGCCAGTAATTTAGCTGCTTGGATTTGCAGATTAGATAAACTGTTTTTAACTAAATTACCAGCTGGAGAATCAGTGATCTCTTTAGGGATAAGTGCTAAGATAGGTGTTTTAAAAGGTTTAGCTGTAGAGGTAGTAGTTTTAGCTACACTGGTTGCGCCCGGTAAGACTATCTTAGGATTACTAGTTAATGACTTTACTGTTGGTTGTTGGGTGATTAGAGGTTGTGATGGCAAAACTAAAGTTCCAGCAGTTTCTGCTTGTGGTTCACTAGAAGTTAGTTGAGTAGTTGGTTCAGCTGGAACCACCTCAGTACCAACTATACCCACAGTCTCTTCTTGGGATTCTTGCTTTTCTATCTGGTCTAAAAACCTTTTAAAATATGAGGCTTTAGCTAAAGGAGAAAAAGAATCCAAGGCTTCAATTAGTTTTAATTCTGCTAAGTCCCGAGGGTTAAAGACTCCTAAAACCTGGCCACTACTTTCTTTAATAGCCTGTTCTAGTTTAGGAACCCCAAATCTAGTTGGGTTACGCTGGACTTCTGCTATAAAGTTAGAGATCTTTTCTGGGTCTT
>CAZMNS010000018.1:0-2974 GCA_964567705.1 uncultured Gammaproteobacteria bacterium
TAATAACTTAATTACAACAAACATATCCTTTTTGGTTTAATTAAAGAGCGTGATATAATTTCGTATATGGATGAATCAGAATCTCCTCCGGGCTCATCGCCAGAAGGTAAGTCAAAATCAACTGGAAAAAATCCTCATGAAATGTCTGCTGCTGAAAGAGAAGCTAGATTAAGAGAGGTCAAGGAAAGAGCAAAAAGTGTATTACCTGGAAACGAGATAACACCCGAAGGGTTAAAAGAAGCGTTGGAAAATCCACCCACCCAAAAACTCCCAGAAGAACAACTAGCAGCGCCCCAAGAAATAATGGAAGTGTTAGAAGCTATAAAAACCGGTGTTTTCAAAGGGCATAAAGTAGTTGAATCATTTATTTATAGAGGAGTACCAACAATTAAGATCGAATTAGCTAGTGGTAAGGTGATTCCCTATGTACCTGGGGCTACCAAAGAAGTAGTTGCAGTGGGACAAGTTGGTGACCCTGAGGTAGCCGATTTAGCAACTCCTGATACAGCAAGAGCATGGTTAGAGAGTATTTTAAGAAGTTATGAAACAGTAAATAGACCTATTCCTACTCAAATTGAGGAGAGTTTAAAGCAAACTATTATTCAAAAAATTAAAAATACCCCTACCCTCGGAGGATTAACGGCACATAATATTCCAGGAGGTGGTGGAACTGAAGGTATACAGCAAGAATTGCTAAGAAGAGTTAGGGCGAGAGTTTTAATCCATAATGCTGCACTAAAGGCTAGGTTTTCTCCAAAAGATCTAATGGAGTCTTTAGGGGAAATAATTAGTGGCCCAGATCTTCTTATTGAGCTTTTAGAAACCCATCAAACCAGAGAAGCAATAAATAGAATAGTTAACAATAATGGTGAATTTATTAGAAATAAATTTACTACTCCAGTGGCAATAACACTTTCTGAAGAGGTAAAAGCTTCTACTACAATAACTATAGCGGGTGTTACTTATAACCCAGGAGATGCGATACCACCTCTAAGTATAATTCCTGCAGGCTATAAATTTATAGGTAGCGCTAAAACTGTTGACGAAGCTTTAAGTAAAAATCTTATCGGAGGCGGTTTAAACGAGGAACAAGCTAAGTTATCAATTGAATTAGGAAAGAAGATTACTGATGCTTTTATGGAATCAGCATATTATGATTGTATAGTTTTAATGGATGGAACACCCCTCCTTCCTCCTACTCATAATCCTGATGGAACTCGAATGAAATACCTCCAAACATTAGAGTGGGTTGCTAAGGCAATAGAGGATAATTGGTCTAATATTGATTTTAATTTTAAAAAATCTTTAGGAGGAAGTGGAGCGCTTCAAGGAAAAAATACATTGTACTACACTGCCTTTTTGAACCAACGAGATGATAATGGTAAGCTAATACAGCCTTTTCCTGGACGAGCAGAAAGTTTAAGAATGCTTGCTTATACTTACACAAGCTCAGCTGCTAGATATCTTATTAAAGACACTAACACTATTGGAAATCTAGCAGAGCTTATGGATCCTACAGCTAATTATTCTACTATAAAAGCTAATCTTAGAGACTTATTTAGATGGGGAAGTGCTTTTAGTAAAGCCTCTGATACCAGAGGAGTATTTAATGAAGAAGGTGCTGATAGTATTTTAAATCAACCTTTAATTAACCCTGATTCAGTGACTACTGGTAATGCTTCGCAGGAAGTGTCTAAAGCTTTAGGAAATATTAAAAAACTAGAGAAGGCTTATGGGCATCTTGCACAAGGAGAGAGGCAAAAAGTGATGAGTCATTGGCTAGAAGGGATATTAAAATATCTTAATACTGGGAAGGCATGGGAAGAAGATTTTAAATGGAGTAAATGGAATGATTTTAAGCTTCAGCAAGCAATTAACTATGCATATAATAGTGGGATAATTTCACCTGCTGAAGCTGAGCGATTAGAGAAAGAGTTTAAAATTTCCCGTAATAAAGCTGCATTGATTGCTGGAAGATCAGAATTTATAGGAGGATTTACGGGTACCCTAAAAGAGCTTTGGAAAGCACTAACTAGATAAGT
This sequence comes from uncultured Gammaproteobacteria bacterium, assembly GCA_964567705.1. Classification (GTDB taxonomy): domain Bacteria; phylum Patescibacteriota; class Microgenomatia; order Daviesbacterales; family UBA10151; genus CAZMNS01. The sequence continues at coordinate 2,043 of CAZMNS010000018.1, forward strand.
TAGTTGCTTCATGTTTTAAACCACTGTTGTTGACCATGTATAGCTTTGATAGCACCAGCAATTCTTTTTTGTACTGGTCCCTGCCATGGTGACACATTTGGATCTCCTGCGCCGAATCTAACATAGGCAGCTTTTGCAGCTGATCTATAGCCTCCAACTCCAACAGGAGCAGCAACTATTCCGCCTGTTGCAAATCCCTTAGCTGCTGCTTGGCCTATAGCTCCTAGATCTTGAACACCTAGGGCTTTTTTGACCATCCCAGGTATAGCAGCTGAGCCTAAAAGTATCCCGTAGCCTACCATTGTTTGCAGTAAATCTGCTTCAAATGTGGAGAGCAGTGGTGGTGCAGCTACAGTATCATTAATTAATATCTCTGAGCTTAAAAATATACTTGCAAATAAAAAGGCTGCAAATACAGCGGGGAAAACTAACACATTCCCAAGTAGAGTTCTCCACCAGATAGAAATAATATTTCCTCTTCCAGGAATGCTTCCTACTAAAATAAAAAAAGGCCCAGCTATAGTATAGATTAAGATGCTGATATAACACTGAATTAATCCCCAAAGCAATTTAAACATCTGGATTATTAAAGCAAGTATAACTATCACAGTTAAGATAATTCCCAATAGGGTTCCTCCAAAACCTGCTGCAAATGATCCTAGGGCAAAAGTAGCGATTGCCGCTAATCCTCCTAAACCTGCTCCAAAACCAGCTCCAGTAATTCCTCCTACTGCGAAACCAGACTTAGCTCCATTTACCACCCAGTCAATATTTACAGCCCCAGCTGTAAGCTGATAAATTTGTTGAGTTAATGGCCAAATAAAATCCAGAAAGATTGCTGGTCTGAAGATAAAGGAGAGAAATAGGCTAAAAACGTTTCCGTTATCTGCAAATTCAGAAGGTTTAGTTATAACTCCTACAAGCCCACTACT
>CAZMNS010000018.1:2984-9001 GCA_964567705.1 uncultured Gammaproteobacteria bacterium
AACAAAATTCCGTTTGAACTTGAGGATAACTCATGATAATACGTATCAGGAGTTACGAAAAAAAATCAGCCAAAAACCGCTCTCAAGTTATCTAACTTCATAGTTATAAAAGAAAAGTCCACTATTAAAGCAGCAATAAAATAGCTAAAGGTAATTAAAACCAACCCGATTACTAAACCAGGAATAGCAGCTTGAGCAGAAACTGTAGCTTGCTGGCTAATTTTCTGGCGGAACATAATCATCAAGCCAATAGTGATAAAAACTAAAATAAAAGCAATATACGAGACGTTTCTAGCAACTTGCCAAAGTTTTATAACTGGGAATAACACCCTATCTCCTGTGCCGCCAATAGATTGGGCGTAAGCCTCATCAACTAATCCTAAATTGGTTCCTAAATTTGCTAAATAAAGAGTCCCTGAGGTAGGAGGGTGAGTATACATTGCACTAATAGCTTTATCTATATAAGCAAATAAGCCCATCTCTGGTGAGTTGTTAAAACCAAAAATTTTACCACCTGCTCCTAAAACTATACATTTTTCCCCAGCAATAACTGATAAGCCAGTTATACAGATAAATGTATGCCCAAGACTCATTATAATCCATTGAGATTGCTCAAATATATTCCAATCCTCCTTCTTAACCTCCTTATATTCATAAGGAGTAGAAGCTGTTGTTGAGGGGCCAGTAGTTGTAGTTGCTGGTTGTGCTAAGACAGGTGAGACTAACTGGTTAAATAAAAATACCAGAAAAGCTAGATAAAGTAAGGAAGTTTTAAATATCCTAAGGATGGGCAGCATAACCTAAGCTTAGCAGAGAGTTTTTACAGGAGTCAACTTTAGATACACCCATTCCCAATAAAGTTACCAACTGCACTATTAGTATAATCTCCCAGTCCAATACAAAGGTTTGTTAACTGTATACCTGTAAAAGCTTGGATTAAAAGTAATATTAACCAAGCTAAACTTAAGAAAAGTATCCCCAGCAGTCCCCAAGTAATAGCCTGACTAGCAGCAGCCATAGATTTAACTTCTCCACCAGAGGTTAGGTATCTAATACCTGCGTAGAGTAGTACTACAGTTAAAGCAATAAAAGCAATAGCTACAGAGATATTAATTAACCTCTGAAGTAGCTCCTGTAGCTGTATTACCCCTGCAGGACCAGGGTTACTAGCTCCAGCTGCACCTCTAGGAAGGGGGGCAGCAGCTAAAGTGGCAAGGAAGGCTAATTTTTTCTTAAACATACTTTTAGTGTGGTAGGTTAAAGATCTTGGTGTGTTTCTCCTTCAGTTACTTCTTGAATATACTGATTGCCCCATTTTACCATATACTCCTCAAAAGTAGTTGGCAAAAAGGTGTGTATTTGATAAAGTTCTTTGGTAGCAGGATTTGACATTAAAGTTACCCCTTTTGAAGCAAAGATATGAAAGACGGTAAAAGGATTGCCATCTTTAGATCCTTGAATTATCTTTTCAGCAGTGCCTAACTTATTTAGATAATCCTCTACTGAAGGATACTCTAGCCGCTCATTTATAGGAGTGGTTTTTTCAAAAATAACAATGCCATCTTTAACAATTACCAAATCATTACTTCCTCCAGAAATCGGTTTAAATGAATATTCCACTGAACCATCATCTAATGTTTTTTCACCAATATAATTAGCTTTTTGAGTTAAAGCAGGAGATACTATATCTCCAATTTGGGATTTATTGTAAGGAGATAAAGTAGCTGTGTTTATTGGTTGGTTCAAAGTCTCCTTTTGGGGGCCTTGAAAAGTCCTAGTAATTAATAATATTACAAATAAAAAAGCTATGATAATAATTGGGATAAAAATTTTAGGATTAGTAAGTATATTATTCATAACTTTAAGGATATTCTCCAAGAATCGTTTTAGCTAAATCAAAGTAAGGTTCTTTACTATCTGTAAATGAGGTAGGATCACGTTTTTCTGGAACTAGGTAATACGAAATAACTTCAGCGTAGTTCTCCCAGACATTTTTTGCTCCATAATTTGTTAGGTTATTAGGTGAAGACCCACATTTACCATTTTCCTGCACACCTGACTGACAGTATATCTTATCATGCTCAGATCTTAAAGTTCTTGGGTTTTCATTACAACCATCAATTAAATGTCCAAATTCATGAGTTAGAAGATAACTGAATCTAACCTGACCCTCGTCTTCAGAGATTCTGATGTCATAATCTGGGTCTCCTCATTTTGGGCTTAAAGCTACTCCTCCTCCGCAAGCATAAAACTGTGAGTACTTATTGGCTGGGAACCTCTGAACCATAATCTCCCCGGTATTAACGCTCCGGTTATTAACCAGATCAAAGAATTTAGTTTTTGATAGCGCACAAAAAACTTCCCAGGTAATTCTTAGGCTGTCAGTATTAAAGCCTTGCATGTTAATCTTGAAGGTATCTCTGACCTCTTCTTGTAAGTTATCATCAGTTGGAGTTTGCTGACAATTTTCTATCGTGGTTAAAGTGGCTGATGGGGTAGCTTCTCTGTTACACTCTGGGAAACCTTTAGGTACTACCCCTTCTGGTAAGTAAGCCTGGAAGAAAAAACACATTCTGGAGTAAACATCACCTGTTGGACTTTTTTCAAATTGTTCATCCTCTTCTCTAAGATAAGAAGGGGAATCTGGTTTGGGAGTGCTGCAAGGAAGCATGACGCTTAAAAATCCAGAACAAGTACCCAACTGCCCACCTAAATGCTCTACAATAGAATCTCCAGTTGTACCACCAACATCTGCTAAGTTGGGATCATTTGGGATTGTTTTGTCACCAGGAGGAAAATTTCCTCTATATAAGGTATCTGTTTCGTTGCCGAGTCTGTAAGTTTGATCTTTATCGCCAATTTTTAAATACTGTTTGCAGTAGCTTCCCAAACCGGCAATATTTAAAACACTACAAACACTAGATGTAAAATCCAGCTCAAATCCCAAGACATCTACTAGAAAAACACTATCTACACCTATACAAACATCCTCATTATTTTTAGGATTATTTTTAAGCTCCTCAACGATAACTGAGGGAAAACCTAAAAGTTGGGCTCTTACAAAGTAAGAAAAATATTTAGTAGACTCAGAAACAACAGGAGCGTTTCTATTTAGAGGAACACAAGTTTTTGTTTGTGTTAAGCCGTAACCAATAATACCTTTATTCTCATAGATTGTTGTAGCATCTTCTTTATCAATACATTGCTCATTAGTTGAGACTTTGCTATCTCCATTATCACCAATACAGTTATATAAAGCTAAAGTATTAGAAATTTCTGTTTTATAAATAAATCCAAGCCTTACTACCTGAGAGGTTTTATTACAAGTTTCAAAATCAGTAGTTGTAAAATGATTCTCTCCATCCAAACAATCATATAAAGGAACTAAATTTTCATCACCATAAGCTTCTTTAACTAGATCAGCCTGTGGACCTAAAATAGTGTAGGGACTCTGCGGTGTAGCTTGCTCAGTACTTGTTGACCAGTAATCTTTATTTAAGCTGTTATGGTATAGACTTAAGCTATCTCTTAAAAAAGCATTTGGTGGGGAAATCTCTTCTTTCTCTATGGGAGTGCCAACATTAAATGAGTCGCCCTCAGACTCTTCCTGACTATTTATATTAACTTTAGCTGTTGCTAAATATTCTCTACCATCAACTAAATTAAAAAAAGCACCTATTTTGTCATTTGAGAAAAAAACTCCTCCCTCATCAGTGTTAACTGTAATAGTTTTATCATTAATAGTAATACTAACTGCCTTATTCTTAACTGGTTCTAATCTATCTAGTACACTTCCAGAGATAACAACAGGAGAATCTTTATTTTCTAAATCAGTAACTTCAACAGAGATTTTAACAGCACTCTCTATAACAGTGTTTTTAGTACAAATTACATTAGAATTTTTATCTAAAACCTGAATGACAACGGGTCCTTCTACTCCAAATCTAAAGCTACCTGCATTATCTAAAGCATTACTGTCTTCTCTATCTCCTGGGTCTAAGTCTTCAGCATAGGTTTTGCAACTAGTTCTTTTTCCCTCATCATCATGGTTCCATTCTATACACTCCCCAGGGTCATTTCTGCCTAAACTCTCTTCGTCTACATTAGGGTCTGATCTGACCATCTTCATTACTCCTAAGCTTTCTGTTTTAGCAGGGGAGGAGTGGGTAATAGTAGCGCTATAAGGAGCTCTATCACTAAAAAATATAGCTGAGTTATTAGTAGATCTAGCTTCAAGGGTAAAGTTTTTATCAGAAAAGATTGGATTAGGATTAATTTTTAAAATACAGCTGCTAATATTTACCTGAGCATTTACAGGAGTAGTAACAAGTAACAAGTAACAAGTAACAAGTAACAAGATCAACAACAATCTATGAACCAAATTGGGCATAAATTTAGCATAAATTAAAAAAGGAGTTATTACAAGGAAGACCTAAGCCTTTAGGGGGTTGCGTTTGCAGGTGCACCAAGCCTTGGAATATCAAAATTACCTATAACATTTATACCAACTATATCACCAACAATTCTAACGATAAAGAAGGCTAGAGCTAAAATAGCTAGACCAATTAAAGCATTGATAATTGTTTTTCTAGCACTACCAACCTTTTCTTTATCGCCACCGGAAATAATCCACTGAATTGCTCCCCAAATTAAGTAAGCCAGTACTAAAACAGTTGCTATAACTATAACTATAGTAAAAGTATTACCAATTATATTACTTAAAGTTTCGTTAGCTTTGATACCTTGTTTTTGAATATTGCTTAAATTAATTGTTTCAAGTGTATCAGCCAATAAGGTCTTATTCATCTCTAATCTAACTATAAATGAGGAAAAATCTCTTTGTCAAGGTCCTAGTTTAATGTTATTTTAAAAGAACCTCGTTTATGAAAAGTGAATTGATTAAAACTACTCTTATATTTGTCCTTATAGCTGTTGTGGTTGCTTTTTGGTATAGCGGGTATAAGGTTTTAGATCCTGATTTTGGTTGGCATTTAAAAATGGGGGAATATATCAGTTTATATGGAATTCCTAGAACTGACCCATTTTCATATTCAATGCCCAGCTTTCCCTTTATAGACCACGAATGGTTAACCAACCTTTTAATTTACAAATTGAACCCATTATTAGGCAAAGAAGGTTTAAGTTTAATTTTCGCTATCTTAACTATTTTAGCTACATTAATTGTTGTTCCTAGAAAGCTATCTAAATGGTCTGTTATTCCTTTACTTTTATCTTGGGGAATACTAATTAGATTTGCAGGTTTAAGACCACAGGTTGAAACGTGGTTTTTACTAGCAGTCTTAATAAATATTTTATGGACTAGAGAAGATTGGAATAAATTTAGGTTTTTTATACCTATACTTTTTCTTCTTTGGGTAAATTTACATGGAGCCTTTGCCTCAGGATTAGTGGTTTTAGTAACTTTTATTTTTATTAAGATTTGGGAGGCAAAAAGAATCAATTTACAAGATTTATCAGTTTTAATCTCTTCTATATTAGCTACGTTTATAAATCCCTACAACTTAAGAATTTATGAAGAAGTTTGGCAGCAAATAACAGACGGATCTTTAAGGTTTTCAACAGTTGAGTGGACACCAATGATTTTTAGGTTTGATTTTGCTTTTGTACTCTTAATGAGTCTTTCTCTAATATTTTTCTTAAGATATAGAAAAAAGATTAGTCTTTTCAAAAAAATACTTTTTATTGGACTGCTTTGGGCAGGGCTTTCTAGCCAAAGACACATAGCTCTTTGGGTTTTCGTCGCAGTACCAATACTTACTGAATGTTTACAGCTTTTTTATAACGAGATTTCTAAAAATGATTGGTCAAAAAAACAGTTTGCAATTTTTTACAAAGTACTATTTGCTTTTACTTTACTTGTTTCAACTGGACAGATAGGTCTATCTTTAAATAATGTTAAAAATCAATCAGAAGACGTTTCTTATCCTGTTAAGGCTATAGAATTTTTAAAAACTCAGGATTTATCTCAAGGAGAAATCTTTGCTCCTTATAATCGG
>CAZMNS010000019.1:0-5458 GCA_964567705.1 uncultured Gammaproteobacteria bacterium
ATCTCTCGCCACATCTTCTGTGACGTAAGTAAATTATAAAATTCAGCCTCAGTTAATTCACCTCTATTAAAATGCCGTAGTAATACAAAAAATGACCCTTCTGGACCATTCAGATATTTCGCGGTAAAGATCCTTTCAAGAGGTATTCTCAAACCTTCCATCTACATTCCAGGCATGCCACCCATTAAAGATTTCATCTCCTCAGCAGCTTGCTTTTGAGATTGCTTTAGCGCTTCATTAACAGCTTCTGTGATTTTCTGATGATCTAATTCACCTGAAATTGAGACAACTTTTTGATCAGCAGTCATCACTACTGTCACACCTCTATGTTCTACAGTTATTTTTATACCAGACAGTTTCTTTTGCACTTCCATAGCTTGGTCTCTCATCTTTTTAAGATCTCCAAGCTGTTTTATTCCATCCATTAAACCCATCTTTAGTTTTTCCTTTCAACAGATTCTATCACATTTTCCATTAAAGAGATAACAGTCATCGGTCCTACTCCACCTTTTTTTGGTGTATAAGCTGAGGCTTTTTCAAAACATTTTTCTTCAAAATCTCCAAGGCCTACATCTATTAAAATAGCTCCTTTCTTAATATGTTCTGCTCTAATTAAATTGTTTACTCCTGTACAGGAAATTACCACATCAGCATTTTTTAAATCTGTTAAACTGCTTCCAGGATTTTTTTTATCTATCTCTAAAACTCTTACTCCTTTTTCTTTTAAAACCTTAACCATAGGTTTTCCTACAAATCCTTTTGATCCAACGACTGCAAATTTTTTACTTTTTACTTTTAACTTTAAACTTTCTAAAATAGATAAAACTCCTTTAACAGTAGCTGGCGAAAATGGACCCTTTTCAGTTAAACCATCAACATCTTTTTGAGCATTAATAAGAGTCAAAATATTGTCTGTGTTTTTTTGTAAACTTGGGGGCAGTGGCAATTGCACCATTACTCCATCAGTTCCTAGATCTTCATTTTCTTTCTCAATTAATTCTCTTAATTCATCCAGTTTCATATGGTCAACAATATAAATAACAATTACATGAATACCTAGTTTTGTAGCTTTTTCTACTTTTAACTGGGTAAACTTATCAACACTTGGATCTTCATAATTACTAAAAATAACAAATCTTGGGGCTTTGACCAATTTTTTTATTTTCTTCTTTAAAACTTCTTCATGTTTTAAAGCCAACGCTTTGCCATCAATTAGTTTGCTCATCTACTCCTCCTTAACTTTGTAACAATTTTCTCTACGTGGAATAAAATGTTACAAAAAATTACACTATTCCTGGTACAGAGTATTTTTTTGAAAAATCTTTAATTTCACTTTTAATCTTTTTTAAATTTTTATTGCTTTGCATTTTTTTCTTAAAATTTTTAATAAATTCTTTTCTTTCTTCTTGGTTTTGAGGTAAATCATATCCTGCCACCTCTGCTAAAACTAATTTCATCCATCTGGAGATTTTTGCCATTTCACCTTCTTTCATCCCTCTTGAGGTAAGTGCTGGTGTACCCAACCTTATACCTGATGGATACCAAGGAGAAGTGTTCTTACCTTTTGCGTCAGCAAGAGGCAAGCTTTGCTTATTGGCAGTCATACCAGCTAGTTCTAATGCTATTTGCATTTGGTAACCTAAACCAAACCCAAATTTAGATAAGTCCCAAAGAATTAAATGGTTTTCGGTTTTTGTATCTAATTCCTTAGCTAAAACTTGAGCATTGTTTAAAACTTGCTGTATATATTTTTTAAATGAAGGTTTACTAGCTTCCTCTAGGGCGATAGCTATAGCTGCTGTAACATTATTATGTGGACCACCTTGAAGCCCAGGAAAGATAGCCCTTTCTAATTTAGAAATAATTTCTGGATCCTTTTTTAGACCCTTCTCAGTTGCTAAGATCATGGCTCCTCTTGGACCTCTTAGAGTTTTATGAGTGGTGGTAGTTATTACATCAACATATGGAGCAGGAGATGGATGGATTCCTGTGATTATTAATCCAGCGATATGAGAGATATCGGCAACAAGATAAGCATTAACTTTATTTGCAATTTTGGAAAATCCCGCAAAGTCTAACCTAAAAGGATAGGCAGTTAACCCTACCCAAATTAGCTTTGGCTTATGCTCTTTGGCTAATCTTTTTACTTCATCTAAATCGATCCTTCCATCTTTTCCCACACCATATTGAATTGACTTAAAAAGTTTGCCAGTAAAAGAAACAGGAGCTCCATGGGTTAAATGTCCACCTGAAGACAGTTCCATCCCCATAATAGTATCTCCAGGCTTGGCTAGGCTTAAGTCCACTGCCAAATTAGCTGGAGAACCAGAATAAGGTTGAACAATTGCGTGTTTAGTTTTAAATAGTTTATTTGCTAAATCTCGAGTATATGTTTCTATCTTATCTATATATTCATTCCCACCATAATACCTAGCCCCTGGAAACCCCTCTGAATATTTATTTGTTAAAACTGACCCTAATGCTTTTAAAACATCACTAGATACATAATTTTCAGAAGGTATCATCTCCAACCCATTAATCTGTCTTTTTTGTTCCAGATCAATCAATTTAAAGATTAGCGAGTTTTTCATAAGGAGATAGTATACAAAAGAAAAATCCTTTTAACAAATGAGGTTATTAAGAATTAAAAATCTCGGCTGCCAGCTTGATCATCTCATCATCTTGAGCTACTTCTACATTAGCTAACTCTTCCACCTTAAGCGGCTTTTGTCCTAAAACAGTACTTACCTTCACAGGTTTGCCTAATACTTCTTGTAAAACAGACTCCAGTAGATCTCTACTTCTTGGTGCTTCAATAATTCTTTGGTGAAAAGAATATGGCACTTCTAAAACAACCGTTGTGTCGCTACACTCAGCAATTTTAGCAAGCTTTAACATTGCTTCCAAAGAATAGTTATATGGCCTTACTGTTTCTAAAATATAATTCCATTTATCTTTTAAAACTAAAATCCCAGCAGAATCAGAAATAATGGAATTGGCAGGAGCTGATATAATTATCTCTCTTTCAGGAACCTGAGAAATTTTACTGATAATGACTTTCTCTTGTCTTTTTTCTTTTTTTTCTAAGCAAGATTCAATGATAGCTATCTCCAGCGGGAAAGAAGGGATTGATGCAAATCTAATTTTTTCTAAGGAGTCTTGAAAGTTTTCAAAAGCGACAAGTAAATCTTCTAAGGATACCTCCTTACTTAAACTTTCTAATTTAGCATATTTATCAGGGCTTTCTTCCTCAACTGTATTCCCTAGATTGTATTTAATTAAAATTAAAGAATGCAAAAGATCTAAAAAACTTAGGTTAAACTCTTTGATGTTTACTCCTAGCTCAACTTGTTCTAAAACTAATCTTAAGGCTAAGGTTGCATCTTTTTTGACAATAGACTCTAATAACTTCATCAGATTCTCAAAACTACTCACCCTTAATTCATCCTCAATATTTTTGATGGTTATTTTCTCTTTTGAAGAGGCTAACTGATCTAACAACTTAATTGCATCTCTAAAACTGCCGTCTGCACTTTTAATTAGAGCGTCCATTACCCCATCATCAACTTTCAACTTTTCCTCCGCAATTATTTTTTCAAGGGTTTTTTTCAGCTGCTCTGGAGTAGCGGTTTTAAAATCTAGTTTTTGCACCCGGGAAAGTATGGTTGCTGGAATTTTATGCAACTCTGTTGTTGCTAGAATAAATAACACATGCTCAGGCGGTTCTTCCAACGTTTTAAGCAAAGCATTAAACGCTTCATTAGATAACATATGCACTTCATCAATGATATAAACTTTCTTTTTACCTGTAGTTGGTGAGAGTTTGATCTTTTCTCTTAAATCCCTAATATCATCTATACCTCTGTTTGAAGCAGCATCAATCTCAATTAGATCCATGAAACTTCCATCAGTAATAGATAAGCAACTACTGCATTTATTACAAGGAGGGTTAGTCTGGGTACAGTTAACCATTTTAGCTAAAATCCTGGCAGTTGAGGTTTTACCTGTACCTTTTGGACCACAAAAAAGATAGGCATGAGCTATTTTTTTATTTTCAAAAGCTCTTTGAAGAGTTAATTTAACATGATCTTGTCCGATCAACTCATCTAAGGATTGTGGACGGTATTTTCGGTAGTAGACCATAAAGTTGGGCAGAATAAAAGATAGCAAAAAAGCAAAGTTTGGGAAAGATATCAAACTAACTATAAGGTAGCTTAATCGTGGTGGACGCCTATTAGGTGTTTAACTCCGTGCTCAACTAAAAAACATAACTCTTGATCTACTGAGATACCATCTAGCGCAGCATCTTCCACTGCTTCAGGATAAGAGATTAAAATATCCCCCAGCCTTAAAGTTTTATCTGGAGCAGCCACAAAGCCTACTCTGGGAATATGCTGTAAGTTTTGTGGAGATAGGTCTTCTAGAGCAAAAGAGAGGATGTTGGTTGTCGAATCTATACCACGATACTTTTTATTAAACTGGTGCATTTTGCGATCTCCAACAATACTAATCCCTAATTCCACCCTACCTTTAACTCTATGCCTATTAAAAACCTCCAAAACAGCAGATTGAATAGTTAGTTTATTTATTGGATATCTTGGATCGCAATTGACAATTATATTAATCATACTATTTGGACGATTCTACCGAACTTAAATTGTTCTAGGAATAACGTTGTCGAATCGTCCAGTCAAGCGTTTTTCCGTTCAATGATTTAATTCTTCTTTAACCAAAATACTAACCCTGGCACCATCAGCTCCTTGGCCAACTTTACTCATTACCAAACCTATTACCCTCCCCATGTCGGCCACAGATTTTGCTCCTAATTCATTTATAGCCTCTTGTACTAATTTAGTCAACTCCTCATCAGAGATCTGTTCAGGTAAATATTCTTCCAAAATCTTGGCCTCAATCTCCTCTTTTTGCGCCTGTTCTTCTCTTTCACCTTTCCTAAAACCATCAGCTGCTTCTTTTCTTTTTTTTATCTCTTTTTGGATAACAGAAACAATATCTTGATCTGATAACTGCCCCTTTTGAATTTTTGCGTAATTTACTTCAGAAAGAAGCATTCTTAAAGTTGAAACTTTTAGCTCGTTACGATCAAGCTGTGCCTGTTTTAAATCTTGCTGAAATTTATCAAGTAACATGGAGAAAGGTCTTTACTGGCTAAAGCGTTTTGCACGCATAATTTTTCTTTGTTTTTCTGCTAAACGCTCCTGCCTTTTTTCTGACCTTTTTTTATAAAACTCACGGTCTCGGTACTCTTGAATAACATTTTCCAAAGCTATGCGTTTCTGAAATTTTCTAATAATACTATCAGTATTATCTTTATCTCCAGCTTTAACAACTATTGATGACATAAAAACACCTCCTTTTTATTTTGGACAGATTCGGAAGTGTCTTATACTGTTTAAAAATATTTGAATGCCGAATCGTCCATTACAAACTTTTAACCAAT
>CAZMNS010000019.1:5468-8869 GCA_964567705.1 uncultured Gammaproteobacteria bacterium
ATTTTACCAGAATTAAGGATTAGTTACCAGATTCTTAAGAAGATTAAGAGTTTTAGTCTGTCTAAGCGCATGCTTAAGATGCATTCTAGGCTCCTGGGCTTCAAATTGCTTTTTTATTCTAGCGTCTTGAATCTTATCAACTTCTGCCTGCAATTCTTGATCTGAGATATTTACTCCCTCGTTTCTTGCAATTTCAGCTAATCCAAGCTCCATTTTAACATTTTTTTCAGCCTGCAACTTCCAGTCCTGTTTTAACTGTTCAACTGTTTTACCCTGACTTTTTAAATAATCGTCCAAAAGTAATCCCATATCAGCAACTCTTCGCTGAAGTGAAACAAGCATCCGGTTTAATTCATCTGATATTAAAATTTCAGGAACATCTACTTCAGTAATTTTTTCAACCTCTTGAAGGATTAATTCTTCATAATCCAATTCGTTATTATATTTAGCTTCATTTTCTAAATCCTGTTTAATCTTAATCCTTAAATCATTTAGACTAGTCGCTCCAACACTTTGTGCAAATACGTCGTTTGGCTCATCTGAAACTGCAGTTTGTCCAGGTTGAGACTGATTGAATTGTAGACTCCCTGCTTGCCCTTGTGGACTTTGACCATTAGTTTGTTGAGGCATGTTGGAAGTAGTTCCAGGTTGTCTTACTTTCCATCTTTTAAATAAATCATCAATTAGTTTTGTAACATCTGCATCTGTAATCTGTTTAATTTGTGGTCTTTGAGCTTTAATAGTTTTATAATCTCCTACCTTTACACTTGGACGTTCAGTTATTATGGCTCTAAATTCTAAATCAGCTCCTTTTTGAAAAGAGATTAACTCATATTTAGGATAGTCAATTGGGACAATATTTGTTCCTTGTAAGGCTTCTATTAATGCCTGTGGCATAGAGATTTTAAGCAGTTCTTGTTGAATTTGAGGAGCTATTTTAGTTTCAACCATCTCAGAAGGTGCCTGTCCTTTTCTAAATCCAGGGATCTCTATTTCTTGGGCTAATCTTTGAGCAAGCTCACTCCATTTAGCTTGCAAATCTACCCAAGGAATAGATATCTGGACTTCTACCTGCGCTTTAGGCTGTTTAGCAATATTTTTAGTAACCATAACCTTGTAAATTTAACAGACTTAAAGTTTAAAATCAATTATCTTTGTAGTTAACTTCTAGTTTTAATTTATTTATAAACTCATCAAAATGTAACATTTGAGTCTCGCTTTTATCTCTTCTTTTAACCTCTAATTTTTCACCGGTTTTTTTAGAAATAACTATTCTTAAAGGAATTCCTATTAAATCAGCATCAGCAAATTTAGCCCCTGCTGAAATTTTAGCTCTATCATCATACTAAACATCTATCCACTGAGACTTTAACCTATTGTTAATTTCTAGGGCTCTTTTTTTTACTTCTTCAGTTTCTAAATCAAGTCCCACTAAATGAACTAGAAAAGGCGCTACTGACTTTGGCCAAACTATCCCTTTTTCATCATGGAATTTTTCAACTATCACCCCCATTGCTCTGGTAATACCAATTCCATAGCACCCCATAAAAGGAAAAACTTTAGAACCATCTTTAGCTATGATACTTAATTCAAAATCCTTGCTGTATTTTTGGCCTAAATCAAACACATTCCCAACCTCAGAGGCTGTTCCTTCTTGCAACTCTGATTGCCCACAATTAGGACAAATATTTCCAACTTTTACTTCTTTGGCAATCTCAGTGTTAATACAAAAATCACAATCAGAACAATAGATAATTGTATCCTCACCAGCATCTGTTAAAACTTCAAACTCATAGGAAATTTTTTCAGAAAAACTTCCCCCAGATGCTTCTGTTACCTTAGCTATTAAACCTAGTCTTTCAAAGACGTTAAGATAGGCTTTTTTTACTAGTTCATAAAACTTTAGGAAGTCTTCCTGGGTTTCATGAAAAGAATACATATCTTTCATTAAAAACTCTCTTCCCCGGAGTATTCCTGATTTAGCCCGTAGTTCATCTCGATACTTCCATTGGATTTGATAAACTGCAACTGGCAGATCTTTGAAAGAGCTAACTCTTGATAAAACTAAAGGTGTTATTACCTCTTCAGCGCTTTGAGCAAGGGCGTACTCTTTATTTGTTCTGCTTTTGAGCTTAAATAACACGTCCACCTTTTCCCAGCCCTTAGTTGTAACCCAATTTACCTTAGGATGAAGTATTGGCATCAACACTTCTTGTCCATCAATTTTATCCATCTCCTCTCTAACAATTTGAGAAATTTTATTTAAAACTCTTAAGCCTAGAGGTAGATAACTATAAGCACCAGCCATTAGTTGATCCACAAAACCAGCTTGAGTCAATAGTTTGTGATTAATAGTATCAGCCTCTTTAGGGGGCTGCTTTAAAGTTTTACTAAATAATTTTGAATAAAACATATTTTTTAAGATAACGTCCAAGTTATAGTAGCAAAAATGTTAGTTCATTTAAAGAGAAGTTAAGGTGCAGGAGAAGGATTTGGTAATTTAAAGGGATTTTTATTTAATATATTTATTATCTCAGAAACAGCACTTTTATACTCATTAATACTCCCTCTAGCAAGTTTTCTCTCTGCTTTAAATTTATCTAACTGGCTCTTTTTTTGTTCATCTTCTGCAAGGCATTCAAATCCTTCAAAAATAGTTTTCATCAAAACCAATTTGTCTCCAGCTTTTGCTCTCTGCTTTCTAGTATTAGCTAAGGCCATAGAGGCTTCATCAGAAAGCTCATTCTCTAACTCTCCCCCAATAATTTCATTTATACCTAAGAATACTCTATCTAACTTTCTAAATTTATTAGTATATTTTTCTAAAGAATCCACCATAAATTCTTGATCACTACATAGCTTTATTTTTTCTTTCTTTACTTTAGTTTCTTGGGATTCTCCTAAAATATTGGGCATAAAAGTATTGCTAGATTTAAATGACATTAGCGCAAAAATTATTATTGCCAGTATTATTAAGATTACCCCGAATTTAATCATCTTCCTCCAGCTCATCAATATTTATCTCATCAAGCTCTCTTTGCAGTTTTCTTAACCTTTCTTCTCTATCCTCTTTGGAGATTTTATTTTTCTGATCACGACGAGTTTGAGAAACTGCTTTCATTAATTCCGGATCTTGCTTAATCTCCTCTATTTCTTTTAACACTTGATCAATTGTTTCAAGTAACTCTTGATCCTCCTCACTAAAACCTTCTTGTGTCTCAACTGAAGGACTTGGTGTTGGAGATGGTGCATGACTTGGTTGGAAAGCCCCTGATGGGTTTGGTGTTGGTACAAGCTCTTCTTGTGTCATGGAACTTTGAAGCAACTCGTCTTTAGTTATATTTAGATCACTACCATATTCTTCTAGAGAAGCAAATAATTTTTCGGTTAAAGCTTGTTTT
>CAZMNS010000020.1:0-8832 GCA_964567705.1 uncultured Gammaproteobacteria bacterium
TGTTTATTCGCACTTCATATGGTAAATTCAGACAAAATTATCATCAAGGGCGCACTTCAGCACAACCTTAAAAACATGGATTTGGAGATTCCCAAAAATGAATCTCAGCGGACTAAGAGTCCACTGTTTCTTTCAGAAAATGCTTCTTTCGTGGCCTTCATCCATGAACTGAAGTTCATGGTTTTCGGCACACAAAATAAGGACCTCTCGCTTCGCTCAAGAACCGATTCGACTGAGCTCATCGTCGAAGTCTTGCCCTTTGGAATGGAGGTATCGTATGCCAGATGATCTGATTAAGATTCGAGGTGCTCGTGAACATAACTTAAAAAATATTAATTTAGATATTCCAAAACATAAGTTAGTGGTTTTTACAGGAATTTCTGGATCAGGAAAATCCTCTTTATCTTTTGACACCCTTTATGCAGAGGGGCAAAGAAGGTATGTAGAAAGCCTCTCTGCTTATGCTAGACAGTTCTTAGGAGTTATGGATAAACCTGATGTGGATTATATTGAAGGTCTATCTCCAGCAATTTCTATTGATCAAAAGAGCGCCTCCCACAATCCCAGATCAACTGTTGGGACAACTACTGAAATTTATGATTATTTAAGGCTTCTATTTGCTAGAGTTGGTCATCCACACTGTCCAATTTGTGGGAGAGAGATCTCAAGGATGAGTGTTGAACAAATAACAGAAAAAGTAACAAGTGACAAGCTACAAGTAACAAGTAAGAAGCAGAGAAGAATTATGATTCTAGCTCCAATTGTTAAAGATAGAAAAGGCGAGTTCACCGCACTTTTGCAGGATTTAAGGAAAAAGGGCTTTTCTAAAATTAGAATAGACGGGCAGACGATTTCATATTGATTAAAACCAATAAACATACGATTGATGTAGTAGTAGATAGACTGGTATTAGAAAGTCAAAATGAGACAGAAATTATTTCCAGGTTATCTCAATCTATAGAAACTGCGCTAAAATTGGGGGATGGATCAGTAATTATAAGTGAAGTTTTAGATGCATCACTTGAGTTTCCTCTAAATCCTAAAAAAATGGAGGATCATCTATATTCTGAAAAGTTTGCCTGTCCTGTAGATAATATTGCCCTTCCTGAGATTGAACCAAGAAGTTTTTCTTTTAACTCTCCCCACGGCGCTTGTCCAAAGTGCTCTGGTTTGGGCTCAATTTTAGAGGTAGATCCAGAGATTATTTTAAATCCTATTTTATCTATAGCTGAAGGTGGAATTTTACCTTGGCAGCGCTTAGCAACTAATGAAACTTGGTTTTCAAGGTTAATTGAAGCAGTTGGCAAAGAGTATGGATTTGATATGTCCACCAGATTAGGAGGGTTATCTGTACAAGCAAGGCAGGTTTTGCTTTTTGGAGCAGGAAATAAACAGTTTAAAGTAGAAGGCAAAAACAGGCAAGGTAGATGGGTTCACTTTAACTCTGCATTCCAGGGAATTGTCCCTTATTTAAAAGAAAGATACCAAGAAACTGAGTCAGAGTATGTTAGAGGTGAGATTGAAAAGTATATGGTGAAAGAAATTTGTACTCAGTGTGGCGGCGCCAGGTTAAAAAATGAGGTTTTGTCCATCACTATAATAAAGTCTAATATCGCTGAGGTGGCTTCTCAGTCTATTGAGCAGGCGCTAGATTGGATTAAACATTTAAAAATGCCTACATTAAATGCCCGTGAGTTAACAATTGCTTCACCAATTATTAAAGAGATTGAGTCACGTTTAAAATTCTTAGTAGATGTCGGATTAGATTATTTAACGCTAGATCGCTCGTCCATGACTTTAGCTGGTGGAGAGTCGCAAAGAATTAGGCTTGCTTCTCAAATAGGCTCAGGATTATCCGGGGTATTATATGTCTTAGATGAACCATCAATTGGGCTGCATCAGCGAGATAATATCAGATTAATAGAGACTCTGAAGCACTTAAGAGATTTAGGCAATACTGTAATTGTTAATGAACATGACGCGGAAACTATGGAGAATGCTGACCTTTTAGTTGAAATCGGTCCAGGAGCAGGGGAGCATGGTGGGAAAATAGTGGCAGTTGGAACTCCAAGTGAGATCACTAGAAACCCAAACTCTTTAACTGGAAAATACTTATCTGGCAAAAAAAAAGTGACTGTTACAGGTCATCCTGAGCGAGCGCAACAAGTCGAAGGATCTGATAAATCTTTAAAAATAACAGGTGCAACAGAACATAACTTGAAAAATATAGATATCGAACTTCCTTTAGGAAAATTTATCTCTGTAACTGGTGTTTCAGGATCAGGAAAGTCAACTTTAGTTCATGATATTTTATATAGAGCACTTTCGCAGAAAATATTTCGCTCTAAAGAGAGACCTGGAAAGTTTAAAGGGCTAGAAGGAGCAGAAAACATAGATAAAGTAGTTATGGTTGATCAATCCCCAATTGGCAGAACCCCAAGATCTAATCCGGCAACTTATACCGGAGCATTTACCTTTATCAGAGATCTTTTTGCCAGCTCTCCTGAAGCTAAGGCAAGAGGTTATGGACCTGGCAGGTTTTCTTTTAATGTTAAAGGTGGACGCTGTGAGGTTTGCGAGGGTGAAGGCCAAATTAAAATTGAGATGCAGTTTTTACCAGATGTGTTTGTAACCTGTGAATCCTGTAATGGCAAAAGATATAACAGGGAAGCACTGGAGATCCATTTTAAAGATAAAAATATTTCTCAAGTTTTAGGTTTAACCGTTGAGGAAGCGCTGGAATTTTTCACCAATATTCCTCAAATAAAGAATAAAATCCAAGTCCTAAACGATGTTGGCTTGGGCTACATTCGGCTAGGCCAAAGTGCTCCAACTTTATCTGGAGGTGAGGCACAAAGGATTAAATTGTCCTCAGAACTTTCTAAGCGCCCTACTGGACATACCCTTTACATTTTAGATGAACCAACAACAGGCTTGCATTTTGCAGATATAGAGAGGCTGCTACACATCTTAAGAAGATTAGTAAATTATGGAAATACTGTTTTAATAATTGAGCACAATTTAGATGTGATTAAAAACACAGACTGGGTGCTAGATTTAGGTCCAGAGGGTGGAGATCTAGGAGGTAGAGTTATTGCTCAAGGTTCTCCTAAAGAGATCGCAAAAGACAAAAAATCTTATACAGGCCAGTACTTAGCTAAAGTTATTTAATTATGTAATAGCTTTCAACCTTAATAGCTTGCAACCTTCCAGGTTGCTGCCTAAATATCTAATGCTTGATGTTTAATGATTTCAAGGGTAGTTCCATATTCAATTTGCTCCTCAACAAATTCCTGGTAATCTTTTATAGATGGAAATAGATTTAATATTTCCTTAGCAGAACAAATACTATTGTTTCCTTGTAGATAGTCTGGATATGATGACCACTGATATTGATCTAAATCCTTGCCTATTCCTGAAACTATTGGATTTAAATGAATATAGCGGGAAAGGTGGATAAACTGTTCTTCTGTCTCTACCCCTACAGCCTTAAATGCTCCCTGTAAAAGTGGTCCAACTCTATCATACTTTGTATTAAAGTATTTAGTATAGCTATTAGCTAACTTACTCATAAAAATTGATATCCCATTATTAGTAAGTTGACGAATCAAAAAGTGAAAGTGATTCGGCATTAAACAATAACAAACTATTTCTATCAATTTCTTATCACCTAGATGTTTAAGTAAAGTTAACTTAGACTTTGCAAATTTCGAGAAACTTAGTTTTGGTCCTAAAAATTGATAATAATAAAAAGTTTGCTGAAATCTTTTATAGTCCCACTCCTGAATAAAGATGTCTCTTTTCTCAGTGCCTCTGTTATAAAGATGATATAACTCTCCATTAACTAAAGGAATAATTCTGCCTGGCATATATTAACAGTTTAGCTTTCAACCTGAAAGGTTGCAACTTAAAGGTAATGAGCTTGGTATTCCTGTCCTTGGCTTTTAAACGAACTTCAACCAACAGCCTAGCAGTATAACCTAAAGCTTGGTAGAATATATTAGATGTTAAAGAAGCTATTTTTAGCTTTATTTTTTATATTTTTTTTATTTATAACTCCCAAAGATATTCTTGCTGCGGGGGAGTTTACCTCAAGTTATGATGTTACTTATGATGTTGACGCATCTAGTGTTACTACTGTTACAGAAAAAATCTCACTTAAAAATTTAACTGAAAGATTTTATGCCTCTTCTTTTTCTTTAACTATCTCTGCCACAGATATCTTTGATGTTTTTGCCTCTGACTCTCAAGGAGCTCTGGTAACAGAAACAAAAAAAGAGGGTACTAAAACTCAGATCACTGTTAAGTTTAATCAGCAAGTTGTTGGCAAGGATAAAATTTATCCATGGACTTTAAGCTTTAAATCTAAAGATTTTGCTCAATCTCAAGGACAAGTTTGGCAAGTAACCGTTCCTAAAATATCTACCCTAGAGGATGTTGAAGGGTATAATTTAACTTTAGCTGTTCCTGTTTCCTTTGGAGATCCGACCACAATTTTACCCGAACCAATTAGTCAATCAGAATTTGGTGGTAAGCTCCAGCTTAAGTACAGTAAGAGCAGCTTAAGTGAGGTTGGAATTCTAGCTAATTTTGGAAGCACTCAACAGTTTAAGTTTAAACTTGAGTATGATTTAAATAACCCCTCACTTTTATCAGCCAAAGCTAGGTTGCCACTACCCCCAAACACACCCTACCAGGAGATACAAATTGATAGTATTAGTCCTAAACCTGAAAATGTCTATTTAGACAGTGATGGCAATCAAATAGCTTTATTTAATTTAAGGCGAAATGAATCTTATAAAGTTTATGTTGAGGGTTTAGCTAAGCTTTACATCTCACCCCAATCCAGAGAAGTTAAATTAACTGATGCAGTGTTTAAAGACCTTACCAGCTCAAGTAAGTACTGGGAAAGTGATAATTTAGTAATTAAAAATAAACTTAATGAGATATTTAAAGATAAAAATCCAGCTACAAACAGAGAAAAAGCCAGGTTAATAAATCAATTTGTTGTTAACTCACTTAGCTACAATGACTCGCGACTAATATTTGAAGATTTTAAAAGATTTGTAGTCGTTACTGCTTTGAACAATCCAACAGATGCGCTGTGCGGAGAATTTACGGATCTTTTTATTGCTATTACCAGAGCTGCAGGAATCCCCACCAAACAGTTAATAGGTTATGCATATACTGCTAATCAAAAGTTGCGCCCTCTGTCTTTTAACCAAAGTGTTTTACATACTTGGCCAGAATACTTTGACCCGTTGCAAGGTTGGGTAATGATTGATCCGACTTGGCAAAATACCACTGGTGGTGTAGACTATTTTTCTAAATTTGATTTAAACCACCTAGTTTTGGCAATCAGGGGTACTTCTTCTGATAATCCTGTGGCAGCAGATGTAGTTAATGTTGAGTTTTCTAATCAAACTTTTAATCCTGAACCAAAATTAGTAATAGCTTTAGATGTGCCGGCTGAAATTTATGCTGGATTTCCGGCTAAAGGTAAGATTATTGTCGAGAATCAAGGTAACGGTTCTCATCCGGAAGTTTCTATCAGCCTACAAGCTTCAAAACTGGAGCTTGGAAGACTTGATAGCAGTTTTATAAACTATCTGCCACCCTTTGGTAGGTTTGAGCAGGAGTTTTCGCTAAACTCAGGACTTCTTTGGCAATCATACGAGGATATTTTGCAGCTACTCATTAGCAGCTCAAAGATAGAAGATCAGGGTTTTAGTCTTACTAAGAAAATTACTGTTAAACCTTTTTTTGCCTTCAAATTCTTTCCGGTTGTAGTAATAATAGTTTTAGGATTAATGCTTCTAATTTATACTGGAGTTTTAATTTTACATCATAAACAAGCAGCTAGGGGAGCTAAAAAATAGATTGTGATACCCTCAAATTTATCTCAATCCAAAATTCTAAGGAAACCAGGCATCTATATATTTAAGAGCGAGGATGACTGCGTTCTGTATGTTGGTAAGGCGGTCGATTTACAAAGCAGAGTCTCATCTTATTTTAGTAAGAGGGTAGATTCGCCAAAAACAGCAAGTTTAGCTGAAAGGATTAGAAAGATAGAGACAACTGTTGTGGAATCAGAGTTAGAGGCATTAATTCTTGAGGCAAACTTAATAAAAAAGTATTCACCTCCTTATAACATAAGGCTAACTGATGATAAGGACTTTCTTTATATTGCGATCACAAAGGAAGACTTTCCTAAAGTTATAACTGCCAGAAAACAAGACCTAGGAACTACCAAAGAATACTTTGGGCCTTTTCCTTCTTCAAGAACTGTTAAAGAAACTCTAAAATCCTTAAGAAAAATTTTTCCCTGGTGCTCTAATCCTATGAATAATAAAAAGAGGGCCTGTTTCTACTACCACTTGGGGTTTTGCCCAGGAGCTTGTATTGGGGTTATCTCTAAAGAGGATTATAGAAAAATTATCAATAGATTTTCTAAATTCTTAAGGGGTGAGAAGGATAATTTGTTAAAAGAGTTAGGTAGTGAAATGGAAGCCTTTACCAATAAGGAGCAGTTTGAAGAAGCTGTCAAAATAAAGAAGGTGATTGATGGAATTTCATATCTAACTCAAACTAACAGAGTAACTTCATACTTAGATAACCCTAATTTTTTAGAGGATGAAACAAAACAGGCCTTAAAAGCTTTAAAGAATGATTTAAATCTAACAAAATTACCTGAGAGAATTGAGGGCTATGATATCTCTAATATCCAAGGTAGCGAGGCAACTGGATCTTTAGTGGTATTAACATCTGGTGAGATAGATAAATCACAATATAGAAAGTTTAAAATCAAAATTTCTGGAAAACCTAATGACTACGCGATGCACGCTGAGATGATACAAAGAAGGTTAAATCATCCTGAGTGGTCAATCCCTAACCTGATAATAGTAGATGGAGGCAGAGGACAAGCAAGGAAAGCTAAAGAGGAGTTAGACGCTAAGGATTTAAAAATACCAGTCTATGGACTTGCTAAAAGACTAGAGTGGTTATATCCACCTGAAGGTAGCATTGTTAAATTACCCAAAAGAAGTTTAGCCTTAAGACTGTTACAAAGATTAAGGGATGAGGCTCATAGATTTGCAATCAGCTATCATAGAAAATTAAGAAGCAAATCATTTCTCAGATAGTTCAGATAGTATAATAATTTTATGAAAACTATTTTAAGGATTTTTTTAATTAATTTAGCTGCGCTTTACTTAAGCGCTAGATTACTTCCTGGATTAATGTTAAATGGAGGATTAAAAACCTTAATTACGGCCTCCATTGCTTTTATGTTTATAAATTTGCTGATTGTCCCGCTACTTAGAATAATGTTTTTGCCCCTTAACCTTTTAACTTTAGGTATATTCTCCTGGGCAGTTAATGTTTTAGCACTATACTTTTTAACCTTAATGGTGCCGCAATTTAAAATTGTCCCATTTGAGTTTCCTGGGGCTAACCTTAACGGATTTATAATTCCATCAGCTGATCTGTCTACTCTTTATGTAGCTATAATCGCCTCATTTTTAATAGGGTTGATAACTCACCTTATGCTTTGGATCTCCAAGTGATTTAAATATTTGCAGAAATTAGCTATTTAAGCTATCCTTGAGGATATGCAAAATCAAGTTTTATATCTAATACAGGTGATTTTATCTTTAATTTTAATAACCTTAATCCTGCTTCAGTCTAAAGGAACAGGCCTTGGCTCAACTTTTGGTGGAGATATGGGCTTTTATGGAACCAAAAGGGGAGCAGAAAAGATGCTTTTTGTCTTGACAATTATTGTTGCTAGTTTGTTTCTGCTTATTTCTTTAATTGGAATTATCTTGTGAGAAGATTAAAACTCTTTACGCTACTAATTGGCCCGTATATTAAAAGATACCGTCTGCCTATCTCTTTCTTGCTATTTTTAATGCTCTTAATTTATTTTTTAACCCCATTTTTAAGTAAAACTTTTTTTAAACCAGCTATCTCTCAAGGTGTAATTGGTACTTATACTGAAGATGAACTTCCATTGGTAATTACTTCACTTCTTTCTGAAGGGCTGATTAAATTGGATCCGTCGGGAAAGCCGCTGCCAAACTTAGCTTCAAGCTGGGAATCCAATGCTGAGGCAACTCTCTATACATTTAAGTTAAAAGAGGACTTGCACTGGGCAGATGGGACTAAGGTTCGCTCTTTTGATATTTCAATTTTAGTTCCCGATGTAGAGTTTATTACCCCGGATGATAATACAATTGCGCTTAAACTTAAAGATCCCTTTAGCCCACTACCGACGCTTTTAACCAAACCAATACTTAAAAAATCCACCTCTTTAGGTATCGGTCCATACAAAATAGAAAAAATTGAAAAGAGCCAAATTTTCTTAAGTAAAGTAGTCTTGGTTAGTAACAGACAGGATCTACCTAAGGTAACTATTAGATTTTACCCTAATGAAAGAATTGCCAAAGACGCCTTAAAGCTGGGGGAAGTTCAAAGTCTGCTTGGGGTGAGTAGTCCCACAGAGTTAACATCTCAAAAAGCTTATGCTTTATGGAATGATACAAATTATCAAAAATTAGTGGCTGTTTTTTACAATACTAAAGACCCTTATCTTTCTGACAAAAATTTTAGGATTGCCTTAAGCTACGCTGCGCCAGTAATTGCTGGTGAGGTAGAGGCAAAAACTTCTATCCCTCCAACGTCTTGGGCTTTTAATAAAAGTGCCAAAGATTATTTAGATAATAATGAGCAGGCGGTTGAACATTTAGCTAAAGTAGAAAAGGGTAAAGAAGAACAACTCACTTTAACTACAGTTGAGTCATTAAAAGACGTGGGTACAAAAATTGTTGCTTC
>CAZMNS010000021.1:0-8458 GCA_964567705.1 uncultured Gammaproteobacteria bacterium
GTTCGGGCCAATCACATTAGTATTGTGTTCTTTAGCCAGCTTAAAAATATAGGCTCCATCTTTGGTCGAAACTTTTTCTGCACCTATTAAAATAAACTTTAATCCAGCCTCAATTGCCTCAATGGTAGCAGCTTTGGTAAAGGCTGGAGGTACAAACTGAACTGATCCATCGACTATCCCGACTTTATAAATCGCCTCTTGAATAGTATTAAAAATTGGTACTCCTTCTAAAATCTGTCCACCTTTGCCAGGAGTAACCCCTGCTACAATATTGGTTCCATACTCTAACATCCAAGGCAGGAGCCTGGATCCTTCAGTTCCAGTTATCCCTTGACCTAAAATTTTGGCGTTTTCAGGAAGTAACAACATAATGCGGGTTCTAGGTTTACTATCCAGATATCACCACGCTTAATTAATCGGGCCATCCTTCAACTTCTGTAGCTTCCCACTCTTTAGCAACCTTTTTATAATAATCATAATTAGCCTTTAGAGTTTGCATTAACTCCTTTTTAGACATTCTTTTTTTCTTTTTCTGCATAAGTTTCTCTGACAAAGCTTCAGCAATAAATTTAGAACGGGAGCGGGCTGGGATAGTCCTTCTAAGATCTCTAGTTAGTTCATCTGGTAAGGTAATATTAATTCTTTGCATAGTTAGAATTCCTCACTACAAGTATACACACTAAGTAACCTCTGTCAATTTGTAGCTGCTAGTATGGGACAAATATCCCAGATAAGATTGAGTAAAGATTCTCAAGCAATAACTGATAAAAGATATATAGAGCTTCAAGCCATATTACAAGAGATTTTGTATTTATTTGCCAAATCAACCATGATTTTAGCAGACTCTGAAATAGAAACTTCTTCATCTTGGAGATGAAAATCTAAATCTTTAGTTTGCCTTAACATCTCAAAGGCTTCCTTGTCTCTTGGGCCACCTCTTCTGACCACTATTGGAAATTTGATTTTAGTATTATTCTCTTTTTCAAACTCTCTAATCCCATCTACTATCCCTGATAAAGTTTCATATATATCTGTAAAATTAGCAGCCACTGTACCAATTATCCATAATCCGGCTAAGCCGGACTTAGATAAAACTATCTTAGTGAGTTTTGTAACTTTTTCTTTAGGAGGATTACCAGAATACTCTGTAAAATTAGCAGGTTTTCCATTAGCTTTAATTAAAGCATCCATGGCTGTTAAAGATACACCCCCACCTGAGGACAAAATTGCTATATCTCCATTCAAATCAAAATAAGTTGAGCCTGCCACACCTCTATAATCTCCCTGGTCTATTTTTTTAGCTTCGATCTCTCTAATACTTGGGGTATGCCCTGGAGCTGATCGGGGAGAATAATTCCACTCCTCATGTCTTACCATAGCATCATCATCTAGCTTAATTTTGCTATCCAGAGCGACCCATTCTTGATTAGTATTTTTTACCAAAGGGTTAATTTCTAAAAGCAACATCTCTTGTTCAAAAAAGAGCTTAATAAGTTGTTCAATAAGTTGTTGTGGCAAGCTGGTCCTATTTTTATGCTCAGGATTTATACTCAAAGTAATAGGATTGATTTGATAGGATTGTATCTTTCCTTTCTCTTCTACTCCAGTTCCACCAGAACTAGAAAAAGTTAAAACAGGTGCTCTAAAATCACTGTCATAACTTATAGAGAGATAATACTCACTATTAAAACTGACCTTCTCCTCTATTAAAACTTGTTCTACTTTTTCTCCATTAATCTCTCTTTTAAATAACATCCCTAAACTAGTTTCTAAATCATCACCTTGATTTACTTTTACTACCCCCCCAGCTTTAGCTCTTTTACCAGATAAAACCTGGGCTTTTAATACTAAGGGCGGAGTTAAAGTTATCTTTTGTTTAGGAGAATCAACTAACTGAGACTTAGGAACATTAACACCTGCTTTTTTTAAAAGTTCCTTCCCTTCAAATTCATAAAGAATCATAAACTAATTGTTAATTGCTCACTGCTAATTGTCAATTGTGGCAGCGACAGGGATTGAACCTGTGACCTAAGCTTTATGAGGGCTCCGCTCTACCACTGAGCTACGCTGCCACTTTCGAAATTTTATCACAATTTAAGGGTAAAATAGCTAGCTAGAAAGGAAAAGTTAAACTTGATCTTCTACGAACCCACCATGTTCTTTAATAAGCCTTTTAAGCTCTTTAAGATTAGACAACACCATATCTCTGCCATAAGTAATATTTGTTTTGAGAATCCGCTTTGAATAATCTTTCCATTCCTTAGTAGTAACTTGGTCTGTAGCTTTAGTAAACCCACCCTCAAACTGACCATCTTTCCAGGAAATTATCTTAACTACTAGTTTATGCCAGGATTCACGAGCTTCTACTTTCTCCTGTGAATATAGGCGATTATTAACTCTGGTTGGCTTTATTGGCATTTTTTAAAATTTAAACTTACATTAAATTATTAAGTTAGAGTATAACAATTTTAGCTACAAATTTCAAATTTATTATCCTTCGACTTTTTATATCCCTATAAACTTCCACGGACTGAAAGGCGGATTCACCTCATTTTCAAAGTGTTTGCACTGAGCGAACGAAGTGAGACATTGAATTAAAATTTTAGATTGAGAATCCTGATCTTTCTCTCTCTATTCCAACCTTTTATTTGTCTTTCTCTTTTAAGGGCTTCTGATTGGGTGTTAAATTGTTCTTGATAGATTAATTTAATTGGTTTATGGGATCTTGTGTAATGTCCGCCTTTACCGTTCTTATGATCTAAAAAGCGTTGTTGTACATTGTTTGAATAACCCGTATATAAGCTGAGCTTGCGACCTGCCGGTTTTAAACTTCCATCTACACATAAAAGAATATATACAAACCACATTAAGCTATTTTAGCAGAGGGAGGTCGAAGTGCCTGCATTGAGCGAAGCGGAAAACAGATCTCCTCCGCTTCGCGGAGTCGAAGTGTTGCGGGGGTGGGATTCTATTAGAACGTATTTAACTAATCAGAGACAAATGTTATTTCTTGACAGGATATAATACAATGGTATAATTGTATTATATGAACTATGTAACCACAAATATTAGATTACCCGAAGAAGAATACATCAAACTTAAGGCAGAAGCCGCTAAAAAACGAAAAAGTTTAGCTGCGATAATAAGAGAGAAGGTAGGCGTTAAGGAGGAAACCTTTTCTAAAAGTAAAGTTGAAAAATTTATGCGAGAGCTAGATAAGATAGCTGAAAGCAACGCCAGGCAACTTAAGGGCTGGGATTCACTTAAAGCTCTCCGTGAAATTCGAGATGAAAATTAGCATTATTGATTCTTCTGTAGTATTCAAATGGTTTAGTAAAGGTGAATTTGATCGAGATTTAGCAGTAAGATTGCTCAATAATCATATTAGTAAGAAAATTCAGTTGATAGTTCCAGACCTAATATTTTATGAGGTAGCAAATGCCTGGGCTACAAAAAGCGTTCTATCTATTATAAATGTTGAGGCTAATTTAAGCAAATTAGAAGAAGCAAATTTAAAAGTAGTGCAAATTGATTTTAAATTTATAAAACAAGCAGTGAAGTTTTCCAAAAAATATGGTGTTTCTGTATATGATGCTACTTATGCAGTGATTGCTGAGGAAAAAGAATGTAACCTTGTTACAGCAGATAATAAGTTTGCAGATAAAGTCAATTTACCCTTCATTAAGAAGCTCTCAGATTATAAGAATTAGGTTGTTATAACAGTCTAAACTACCACTATGTTGCGGGGGTGGGATTCGAACCCACGACCTTCAGATTATGAGCCTGACGAGCTAACCACTGCTCTACCCCGCGGTATCTATTGGTTATTATACTCTCTAAGAGGGTAATTTAAAAGTTCAGATAATTATTCCTGCTCTATTTGTTTTGGATCTGCAAATATATTCAACTCTGCTAGTAATTCCTGTTTTACTTCTAAAGTAGGGTCTCCTTCAGGAAACTCAGTCCTTTCATCTCTAATTTTAAGCTTTAATTGCTCCAGCCTTACCTGATATTTTTCAGTCTCTCCAGCGCTAACCCTCCCTCTACGAGTAGCAAGGTCTAACCAGGTCTCTACTGCTGACATCTTTGTTGCCAGACAATCTAACCAATTATTGGCTCCTCTGGTTCGAAGCTGCTCAGCCTCGATCAAATTAGCAGCGTTTAAAATAAATGGAAGATTAGGTTTAGCCAGCCTTGCCAGTTTTCCATCTTAGCTTCAGGAGTAGCTTCTTTTGAAGTTAAAATATTTTGAAGCTCTGATTCAGAAATAATTACTACAATCTCATTGGGTTTAGCTAAATTAAGCTTATCTCTGGCTATTTTTTCTATAAATAGCGGGTTTTCTACCTCTTTCAACCTTTGTTTTAAGCTTTGATTTTCTTCTTGCAACTTACTTAGATTATCGGTTGCTTTATCTAAGCTTGACCCGGCCTGTAAAGCTTCAGAAATTTGCTTACCTAGCCCAAAAAGGATTAAAATAGTTACCAAAATAGCTAGTAGAACAATAATTTTTTTGACCATAGTATAATGAACTTGCTTGACACGAGTATCCTTTTTTTATATTATATGGGATACAAACATAAAGTTTTCATTTATAATGAAAGACTTAAAACTAAATTATGATTAGCTTAAAGGACTCGCATCAACAGTTCATCGGACATCTAAAAGGTCGCTCTCGTGCTTCAGCTACTATCTTAGCTTATGGGAAAGATATTGATCAACTAGTTACCTACTTGACCTCTGAAAATAAGCAAAATGCAGAAGATATAACTACCGAGGATCTTCAAAGCTTTATGAACAAGCTTTCTAAAGAAGGCTATACTGCTAAATCTATCTCTAGAAAAACTAACTCTACTAAAACTTTTTTTAAATTCCTAAAAAGTGGTGGTTTAATCTCTGATGATCCTGCTATAAGCCTAGAACATCCTAAGTTTGAGAATAAGCCTCCAAGAATTCTTTCTAAAATAGAGTACCGCGCACTAAGAGATGCTGCTAGAGGTGATATCAGGATCTCTGCAGTTATTGAACTGCTTCTTCAAACTGGAATCAGAATTGGTGAGCTAGCTAAACTTAGTGTTGAGGATCTATTATTAGAAGGAGAATCTCCAGCTTTAAATGTTCCTCCAGGAGAAGGAACAACTGAGAGAAATATCCCTTTAAATAAGCCTGTTGTTGAGGCCATAAAGAAATATTTAGAAATTAGACCAAAAACTCCAAATAAAGCTTTATTTGTGACTAAAACAGGTAGACCCTTGCTTGTTAGAAATATTAGAACAGCCATAGATAGATACTTTAAAATGGCAGGGATAAAGGACGCTAAAGTAAATGATTTGCGCCACACCTGGGTTGCACACCACTTAGCCTCAGGAACTTCTTTAACTTTAATCTCCAAATTAGCTGGCCATAAAAGAGTCTCAACTACAGAAAGATATTTACAGTTCATCCAAGGCCGCTCCACAGAATCTAAAGTCAAATTGGAAGAGCTATAAATGGAGCGCATTATTTGTCCACTTAATCCTACTAAAAAAGCATGCACTACTAAATGTGTTTATTTTCCTCGAAACCATGATTCTCAAACTGCTATACGCAATATAACAGGCCTTCCTCAAGCAATCGTAGAGAATCAGATAGAAAGAGCTTTAGATAGGGCTGTTGATGTAATAAAAGCTCGTACTGGATTAACTGACGAGGATTTAACTGCTTATGTCCAGTCTGGTCTTCAACCACCACCATTAAGGGGACTGGATTGCGCTGACCCAGATAATGCCCCAAAAACTTAAGTACGCGAACCTGGACTAAAACCCGAAATAATCTAAACTAAATATACTAAGGTTCCTGGTTTGGTGGGCTTTTCTACTTTTAAACCAAATGAATCTCCTTTTTTAACCTCTTCTACTTCTTTGTGGTCTACCTGCAGAGAGGAAACCTTTTGAGTAAATTCTTCATCTCCTCTTTTAAATTTTACCTCTTGCCCCAAACTTAATCCTTTAGAATCAAGGTCAATAATAGCCACTCCTACTTTGTCATAGTAGTGGGTAACTTTACCAATTGGCTTATCCAAAATTTATCACCCCCAATCTTGTCTATTTCTCTGTAGGCCCGGAAGGAGTCGAACCTTCGTCATGACTGTATAAGAATCAGGTAATAACCGTTATACGACGGGCCTAAGTGGCGCTAATTGTATCAAAAAATTCCATCTAAACAAATGTCATTCCGAACTTGTTTCGGAATCTAAATCCTGAAAGGAGTTCAGCATGACAAATCTAATTAGATAATCCTTGATTCATGATTCTAACTTCTTGATTCTAATTATAATCTTGATCTGGAAGCGATCTCGGATTCAACTGTAGTCCTATCTCTACCATAAGTAAGCCTTGACAGCTCTTTAATAGCTCTACCAATTTCCGCTCTTTTCATAGCATTCCAGGCATTCATATCTTTTTTAACTGACAGCGAGAATGGCGGAATTGGCTCACCTTGAACTTGAGTTTTAACATAGGCAGCAAAAGCTTCTACATTAACCAAATCTGGCTCATTAAAAACTGGTGCAAACTCATGCTGTAAGAAATTAGCATCAGTTACCCCCACTCTAAAAGCAGTCACAGTTCCGACATTACCAAAAATAGCATTTTTAACATTTTCTTCAATCTGACCAATAAACTGATTAGCTACCACTAAGTTTAACCGATACTTTCTAGCCTCAGATAAAATACTGGCAAATGAGTCTGTAGAAAAGTTTTGAAACTCATCAACATAAAGGTAAAAATCCCGCCTTTGATCCATTGGTACATCAGCCCGAGACATAGCTGTGGCTAAAATTTTAGGAACTAAAATTAACCCTAAAAAGTTAGAGTTATCCTCCCCCATTTTACCTTTAGATAAATTAACAATTAAAATTTTACCTTTATCCATAATCTCTCTTAAGTTAAACGAAGGCTGGGATTGACCAATGATATTTCTAAGCATCCTAACTGAGACGAATTTGCCAAATTTAGAGACAAAGTAATCTAGGGTTTCTGATTTATGAAAATCAGTAGTTTGGGCAATCTGATCTGTCCAGTATCTTCTAACAATTGGGTCAGTAACTAAATGCAAAATCTCTTGCAAATACTTCTGATCAGTTAATAATCTGACCACCTCAATTAAGGTGCCTCCAGGAATAGACATCGCTGTTAACATCACATTTCTAACAGCATGTTCTAACCTGGGGCCAATAATTCCAGTTTTATTTGGATCATAAATTTTATAAAGCATGCCGATAATTGATTCGGCAACTAAATGTTTTTGATCTTCATTCATATATTCAAGCATATTCATCCCAAAAGGACGCTCAAAGTCGGACGGATCCCAATAAACTACATCTTGAGCCCGCTCTGGTGGAATAAGTTCTACTAAAGCATCAGCTGCATCTCCGTGTGGGTCAATAAAAGCTAAGCCTTTGCCTGCTAAAACATCTTGCAAAGCGAGGGAGAGTAAAAATTCTGATTTTCCAACACCAGTCCGGCCGATAATATACATATGCCTTCTTCGGTCATCATCGCTAATAAAAACTGGCCGCTCTACCCCTCTAAAAACAGATTTACCCAAGTAAAGCCCAGAGGTAGGGATTTTTTCTGAAGCAGGAGCGTGTCTGGCTGCTAACCAACTAATAAATGGGGTTTCAATAGATTTGCTTGGTAGGTGAAAAATTGAGGCCAGTTCGTCAGAGGTCATCACTGAAGTTTTAGAAAACATCGGCATATAGCGGTAAACAAAATCAACTAAAAAGCCTTTTTCTGATCTAATTTTCATCGAGGAAAACCCGTTATAAGGGCCATTAAACTGTTCAAAAACAGAGCGGATGTTTGATAAATGAGCTTTAGCTGAATCTTTAGAAGTTGAAGAGACAACTAACCTCAAGGCAAAATTAAATCCTTGTCTGGCAATTTTTCCTTCAACTGCTTCTAGTTGTTTTGCGTCAGGTGGGGCTTTTGGTTTATCACCTGAACCTGGATCTTTTTCTTTTTTAATAAAAGATTTACCAGAGCTTTTCCATTTACTATCAGCAGGAGAGATTATAAGCTGGATGACTGCTCCTTCTCCAGGTTGCATTTTAGCTAAAGCTAAAGTTAGTGAACACAGCGGATCAGTGGGTAGATCTTTAAAAGTTTTGATTGGAAAGTAATCGCCGCTTCTTAGTTTAAGCATAGTGTAGGCTACCTCCCCTTCTTCAGAAAAGATGTTATATTCTGGAACTTCCTTTATTTCCGCGTCTGGATAAGCTCCGTTAATCTGTTTTTCGATTAAATCTTGATGTTTTTTATTTACTGAGATATAAAACTTAATTGACTCATTTAAAGCTACAATCTCAAAGGAGATATGAGGTTGCGGTTTTAAAAACCCCAACCAGCCTCCGCCAGACTTAATAGAGTAAAAAGTAGAAATTAGCTGCTCTGCTGCGTCAATTTTAATCTCATTA
>CAZMNS010000022.1:0-5024 GCA_964567705.1 uncultured Gammaproteobacteria bacterium
GTCACAATTTGACCAGTTTTTTCGGTAACTTGGGCTGCTTTTATCCCCACCCCGCCTCTGGCTTGTTTTTTCCAAGCAGAGATAGCAGTTTTTTTGCCTAAACCATTACCCATAACTACTAACAACTCTCCATTTGGATCATCTATCTTATTCATGGCAATTACCTCATCCTCGCTACTTAAGTGCACCCCTCTTACTCCTGAAGTGTCTCTGTGAGTTGGTCTTACCTGAGACTCCCCAAACCTGATTGATTGCCCTTTTCTTGAGACAATAATAATATCATCACTCTCTTTTGTTGGTTTAACCCACTTAAGTTCATCTCCAGAGTCCAACTTGATAGAGATTAAACCGTTCTTTCTGATATTGGCGTACTCTTCTATGGCTGTTTTTTTAACGTTACCATTTTTAGTACACATAAAGAGGAATTTTGTTTGATCTTTGGCTCTGCTTATTAAAATAGCAGTAATTCTTTCTCCTTGCTCAACATTCATTAAATTAACTATTGCCTGACCCTTTGCTACTCTTGAAGTTTCTGGAATCTCCCAAACTTTTATCTGAAAAACTCTACCTCTATCTGTAAAGAACAATAAATTATCTAAAGTCCTGGTATAAAACATATGAGAAACAGCATCTTCTTCTTTGGTGGTAATTCCTGAGACTCCCACCCCTCCCCTGTTTTGAGTTCTAAAACTACTTGGGGATTGTCTTTTGACATAACCGCCTTCGGTGATAGTTACTATAGTTGTTTCATCTGCTACCAGATCTTCTTCTGAGAACTCTCCTACTTTTTGTTTATAAACTCGGGTTTTCCTTTCGTCTCCGTATTTTTCTTTAATTTTTAAAATCTCGCCTCTAATTACTTTAAGCATTTTCTCTGGGTGAGATAAAAGGTCTTCTAAATAGGCGATTAACTCTTTGATCATCTTTATCTCATCTTCAATTTTTTGCCTCTCCAGTGCTGCTAAACGTCTTAACTGCATATCTAGGATCGCCACAGCCTGGATCTCAGTAAGAGTAAATTTAGCTATTAAATTCTGCTTTGCAGAATCCTGGTCCTTACTTTTTCTAATAGTGGCAATTACTTCGTCAATATAATCAACAGCAATTTTTAACCCTTCTAAAATATGTTCCCTAGCCTTAGCTTCTGATAATTCAAACTCGCTCCGACGTCGTACAATTACTTTCCTGTGTTTAATAAACTCCTCAAGAATGTGTTTTAAAGTCATTAAATGCGGCACCCCATCTGATAAAGCAACCATGTTTACATTAAAAACAGATTGCATAGCAGTATGTTTATATAAATTATTTAAAACAGATTGAGGTTTACCGTCTCTTTTTAGCTCCACAACTACTCTCATCCCTTTTCTGTCTGATTCATCACGCAAATCAGCGATCCCTTCGATCTTTTTATCTTTAACTAAATCTGCAATTCTGCCAATTAAAACAGCTTTATTTACCTGGTATGGAAGTTCGCTGATGTAAATGTCAAACCTACCACTTTTAGTTTCTTCAATCTCTGCTTTAGCCCTCATTACTACCCTACCCTTTCCTGTAGCATAAGCTGCTAAAACCTCACTTGCGTCATAAATAGATGCACCTGTTGGAAAATCAGGACCTTTTATAAATTTAAATAGATCTTCAACTGTTGCAGTAGAGCTGAAAGTATCAGACGAGTCAGATGTTCCAGAGGTAACAGAGGTTATACTATCCCTTGATACCTTTGACTCCTTTGTCACATTCGAACTCCTTACTGGATTATCAATCATGTACGTTAGAGCATCAACAACCTCGTTTAAGTTGTGAGGTGGAATTTGAGTGGCCATCCCAACAGCAATTCCTGAGGCTCCGTTGAGTAAAAGGTTTGGAATGCTTGATGGCAAAAGGATTGGTTCTTTGGTTGTTCCTGAATAATTATCAATAAAATTAACAGTATTTTTATCAATGTCGCGAAGTAGCTCATCAGAAATTGAGGCCAGCCTGCATTCTGTATAACGCTCTGCTGCAGGTGGGTCTCCGTCAATTGATCCAAAGTTTCCTTGGGGGTCAATTAACATAGTGCGCATAGAGAAATCTTGGGCCATTCTGGCTAAGGCTTCATAGATTGGTATATTACCGTGAGGATGGTAATTTTTCATTACCTCACCAGTTACTGAAGCGCATTTTTGAAAACGTCCTGAGTGGTGATAACCCATCCTATGCATAGCATAAATAATTCTCCGCTGTACAGGTTTAAGCCCATCTCTAACATCTGGAAGAGCTCGTGAGACAATAACGCTCATAGCATAATCTAAATATGAGCGCTGCATCTCTTCTACGATTGGGATTTCTTGGATTTTGCCAATTGTGTCTGCCATACCTAAAAACATAAGGACCTTCTTGCTCGCAGTAGATAAAATTTAACTGCTCGCTGCGAAGAACCTTGCCTTTTGACTTCGTCAAAACGTAAAAATAGCCTTTTGGGCCTACCTAATTGTACCTGTTTTGAAGGTATTTAAGCAATATAAAACTCTAGTATGCTTGATTCTGAAAAAGCCTAAAGTATAATAATGCTTGATGATTCACTTAGGGTTATTTTTTGGTGGAAGGTCAACCGAACACGAAGTCTCAGTAATCACAGCTCTACAAGCTCCAGAAAATTTAGATAAACAAAAATATAACATTATCCCAATCTATGTTAGTAAGTCAGGTGATTTTTATACCAATAAAGGGTTTCTGGATTTAGAAAACTTTAAAGACCTTCAAGGATTGCTACTCTCATCTACAAAAATAGTATTGAGTAGAAAAGAAAATAAGGGTGGGTTTTTTACTCAAGGCCTATTTCCTAGGTTTATTCCTATTGATATCGCCTTTCCATTATTTCATGGTTCTTTTGGTGAAGATGGTTGTATACAAGGATTATTTGAAATTTACCAACTTCCTTATGTGGGGTTTCCAGTTAATGGAGCGTCTATAGGAATGGATAAAATTTTATCAAAACACCTATTTAAATCCTTGAATTTGCCAATAGGCAAGTTTACCTATTTTAAAAGATCTGAGTGGTTAGAAGATCCTAAAAAGATAATTCAGAAAATTGAATCAGAACTAAAATATCCTTTATTTATAAAGCCTGCAAATATTGGATCAACGATTGGTATTAACAAAGCGAATACCAAAGATGAGCTATCTTTCAGTATTGAGGTAGCAGCAGTTTATTCGGATAAGATTGTAGTAGAAGAAGCGTTTGAAAATGTTATCGAAATAAATTGTTCGGCATTAGGCTATAAAGAAGTTAAAGCCTCAGTTTGCGAGATGCCTATTTCATCTGGGGAACTTTTAAGTTTTGAGGACAAGTATAAAAAAGGAAGCACTCAAGGATCAAAAAGTGCAGGTATGGCTTCTTTAGCAAGGGTAATACCAGCACCGATTGATAGTAAATTAATTAGACAGATTCAAGAGACAACTGTTAAAATTTTTAAAGAGTTAGATGGTTGCGGAGTTGCAAGAGTGGATTATTTTGTCGACCAGAAAAATAATAAGTTTTGGGTTAATGAAATAAATACCCTACCCGGATCTCTTTCATTTTACTTATGGAATAAAGTAGGGATTAGCTTTCCAAAACTACTAAATTTACTAATTGAGTATGGTTTGCAACGTTCTGAAGATCGGAAAAAAACTCAATATACATTTGAATCTGGTTTGCTATCTCAAATGGCTGAGAAGGGTGGATTAAAGCGGTAGCTTAAAAGTATTGATCCGGAAGATCGTTTTCTATCAAAACTGTGGTGTTTGGTTTAGCGATTTGATAAATTTTTTTCATACCCTCCCCAAATGTTGGATAAGCAAATGTTTTTGATTCCGGAAATTTAGCAATTTTTAAACCTTCTAAAATCGGTTTTTTAGCATTCTCGCCAATAATTATTATAAAATCAACTATTTTAGCTGCTTCTATGGCAAAATTCTGGTTCTCTTTTTGGTGTTCATTACCTAGTTCTATTAA
Source organism: uncultured Gammaproteobacteria bacterium (assembly GCA_964567705.1). Classification (GTDB taxonomy): domain Bacteria; phylum Patescibacteriota; class Microgenomatia; order Daviesbacterales; family UBA10151; genus CAZMNS01. The sequence continues at coordinate 3,977 of CAZMNS010000022.1, forward strand.
CCCAGGAGTTATTATAATTCTTTGCTGACATGGGTAATCTTTCAGAAGTTTAAAGGCAGCTAGACTTGATTTGGGGTTAGTATTATAACTGTTGTCAATTATTGTTAAGCCATCTTTTTTTTGAATCTCTAGTCTGTGGGGAATTGGTAAAATTAGTTTTGCTCTACTTTGTATTTTTTTAAGACTTAAGCCAAGAGTATTTGCTACTGCAGCTGCTGTAAGGAAATTGATTATATGATGCTCTCCTAACAAAGGGAGAAAAATCATTATTTTTTTATTTTTAGTATGTAATACAAACTCTACACCATCAGATTTTTGATGTATGTTGGACGCCTTGAAGTCATCCTCTTTGCGAAAACCATAGTAAATAACTCTGCCTTTATATCTTTTAACTAATTTTAAAGACCATTCATCTGAAGAGTTAATAAATAGCACTCCGTCAGTTCTCAAATTGGAAGCTAGTTCAAACTGGGTATTTGCTAAAGCTTTCATACTCCCAAATCTTTCTAAGTGTTGAGGAGCAATATTAGTGATTAACCCAAAATGTGGGTTAATAATTTTTGCTAAATAATCTATCTCTCCTGGATGATATGCATCCATTTCGCAGATAAATATTTGAGTATTAGGTTTTAAATCTTCTAGGATTGTCTGAGAGATGCTTACTGGTGTATTAAAGCTTTTTGGTGTTTTAACAGCTCTGAAATCTTTCCATAAAAGCGTGTAAAGCATGTTTTTTATAGATGTTTTAGCAAAACTTCCATTTATTGCTACGACCTTTAAATAGCTAAGATTATTAATTCTGTTCTTTGCTTTCTTAGCAAACTCCTCTTTGATTTTTTTGTCAAAAGGAAGATATAAAAGACCAGCTAAAATTATAAATAATGGATCAATAACCTGAAAAATCAGAAGGAAAATAAGTATATTGATATTGGTAAGTTTGCTCAGGATAAATGATATGATTACAATCAAAAATAGTATTAAAAACAGTAAAGAAATTAATTTCTGGGTAAACTGTGAATTCCGCTCCTGCTTTTTTTTATATTTTGAG